>CACXEL010000348.1 GCA_902766655.1 uncultured Lachnospiraceae bacterium
ACCGGTAGTATCCAGAGGCGCGACGGGCAGCGCTTCCGCCCAGCCGTCCTCCTCTTCACAGAGATAATAAGCCCCCTTGGCCCCGCACTTTATGACCGCGCAGCCGACGCCAAGACCTCGATATACACGCGCAGCTTCCTCCGCGGTCCCGCAGCCGGTCTGTCGGGCCGCATCGTAGAGGCTGGGCAGAAAGTAGTCGATCTCCGGCAGAAAATCCCGGACACCGGCCAGGCCGGCAGCCATTTTGTCGCTCGCCAGGTCAGCGAAGACCAGAGCGCCCTCCCGGCGATAGGTCCTTAAGGCACTCAAAAGCCCGTCCTTCTCGAGAAGCGGCATGGAGAAGAGACTCCCCAGGGAAACGGCGCGGCATCCCTCCGGCAAATGGGCCGGAATATGGTCCTTCGCAATCAGAGCATGAGCGTGCCCGGCGGAAAAGATATGCCGTTCCCCCTTCGGACCGATCAGAATGACGGACGTGCTGGTCGCCTCCCGCCGGTCCCGGACAGCCAGGGACGTGTCCACTCCCCTGCTCTTCATGGCGCCGATGAGCATATCTCCGGTCTCATCGTCTCCAACCACGCAGGCAATGCCCACGTCCTCGCCCAGATCTGCAAGACGCATGGCCTGGTTCAGGGCATCGCCGCCGGGCTGGATGCTGATATCGCTGATCCGTTGTTTCTCCTCCCAGCCGCCCTGATCAGATACAGGTCTGGCAAGTATGTCCATAACGGCTATACCGACACAAAGAAATTTCATCGTTCCACCTCTTAAGCTCCGTGTTCCGAAAGGAATCCGTCCCCTACATCATATCACATGCGTCTGTTGTTTACTATCTCACTGGTTCCCCCTCTTCTGCCGTCACAAAAGTCGTCACCAGAAAACTCTTCCCATCGGTCTCGACTGTTACGGCTCCCTGCAGGTCTGTTCGGCAGACCAGGGATCCGCAGGCGTCAAGCCGCCCCAGCACTTCATCCGAAGGATGTCCGTAAAGGTTCTTCTTCCCGGCCGAGATGACGCTGACTGCCGGCAGGCAAAGCTCCAGAAATTCTTCCGTCGTGGCATGGCGCGAGCCATGATGAGCGACCTTCAGGACCTCCCAGGTCTCCCGCGCCCCGGCCAGACGCCGAATCAGAGCCTCCTCCCCCGCCCCTTGAACGTCGCCGGTCAGAAGGCAGTCGAAGTCTCCGAAATGGACGCCCAGGACAACACTCTGGGCATTTTCATCGGGGATATCCCCTTCCGCGGACGGGTCAGGGCCCAGGACATCGATCCGGGTCTCATTTTTCCCGGTCCCGAAAAGAAAGGAATCTCCCCCGCGCACGACCAGCATCCTGGCACCCGCCTCCTCCGCCAGCGCCGACATCTCAAGCCAGGCCTCAGTAGGCTCGTCCCGATACGGCAGCACCACTGTTCCGACCCGAAGTGCTGTCCGGTGGTCCCGAACACTCTCCAGAAGCTCCCGGATCCCGCTCGTGTGGTCGTTGTCCATATGGGTCACCACGACATAATCCAGCCGCCTGATTCCTTCATATTTTAAATAGGGAAGGATGCGCCACGTTCCGACCTCATAGTTCGTCGTGGACCCGCCGTCGACCAACACATTGGCCCCGTCCGGCAGCATAAGAACACACCCGTCGCCCTGTCCCACGTCCAGAAAAGCCGCTTTGAGCCCAGGTCTGGGCCGGATCAGGAAGACGCAGACCATGAGCGGCACCATGGCGTAAAAAACAAGTCTCTTCCGATCGGTACGCCAGACTGTGATGCCCCGGAGGAAGATCAGGGCCAGGATGGCATACACCGCGATCTGCCAGATCTTCGGCTTGCCGAGGATCAGCGACACAGCCGGCAGCCTGGCCGTCTCATCCAGAAGAAAATGAAGCAGCCGGACAAGCAGAGTGGCCGGCCAGTGAAACTTCCCGCCCAGGACCAGGCCCAGGATGGCAAACCCAAGCACGAAAGGCATCAGAGGCACGACCACCAGGTTCACCGGCACACTGTAGACGGGGACTTCGTAATAGAAGATGAGTATGACCGGCAGCATGCACACGTAGAGGATCACGCCTGAGGCAAAGGGACTCCTGCCGCCGAACGCACAGATCACGACCACAGCCGTGAAGGAGAGCAGAAAACCGGCGTTCACAAGCCAAAGAGGGTTTTCAATCACGATCAGCAGGCAGGCGAGCGCCATGGCTGTCGGCATATCATAGGTCCGCCCGGTCAGCTTGGCCAGCATGAAAAGACCGAACATGACGGCCGCCCGGACCGTGGCCACACTGAGCCCTGTTACAAAAGCATAGATGACCAGTGCCGAAACGGATAAGATTGCGGCAGGCGTCTGCCGGAGGCGCAGTCCCCGCAGGATCCGGAAGAGGCCCATTCCCAGCAGGGTAATGTGGAGACCGGATATTGCCAGCACGTGCGAAACGCCGCCCAACCGGTACAGGCTTTTTTCATCCGGATCCAGCATTGCCTTGTCCCCGACGAGCATCGCATTCAGTATGCCCGACACGTCCCCGGGAAATACGGCCCGCAACCGGTCAGACAAGTTCTGTCTGATGACCGCGCAAAAGGAGCCAAAGGGATTTCTGCCCGTCCCGACTATCCGCATCTCCGGATTCTTCATGATGTACCCGATGTCCTGCAGGGCATACCAGGCCGCTCTGTCGAACTGGCCCGGGTTGGTCGGCCCTGCGGGCTTTTCCAGGATTCCCCGCACGCAAACAAGGGCCCCGACCGGACAGCCGGCCGCGCCGCTCAGCGTCACGCGCACTTTATTCAGTTCAAACTGCCTTGAATTGTGGAATAGAGTGGAATGATCAAGAAGAAGGACTGTATAGTCGTCCTGTACCTCGCAGCGGATGACCTCCCCCTTTACGTCCACCGTGAAGGGCGTCCTGACGAGCTCATCCACTGCCCGGATGTCGGGCGTCTCCCGCCTGAGCGGAATCCCGAGCACCTGCATGCAATATAATACACCGATCACCAGCAGGCACAGGAGACAAAGAGGTCTTCTTCTCATGGGTCTCCTTTTTCTGCCGGCCGCTCATGGCCGGGTCTCTGGCTTCAGTTCCCGTCCGGGCAGCGTCACTCCTGCACCAGACTCATGTTTTCAGTGAAGGGCTTGCTCAGGTCTATGCTCTCCCTGTAAGTGACATCAGTCTCTCCTGCTATGGAGAACTGGACCTGGGTCACGTTGCTGCTCATGATGAGCGAATTGACTATGGAATAGATGGTGACTTCCGGCGTCACCCCCATGAGCTCCGTATTGAAGGCCACAGAGAGATTCACGAAGCACGTTCCGTCTACGGTGGAGATGGAAATGATCTGGGTCCCGGAAGGAATGGAGGCGCTGCCGTTCGCTCCCTTGGGTCCGTCGATCAGTCTGGCCACGATGGCCCACTCGATGGACCGGTTGCTGCTGTAGTAGATGGCTCTCGATTCCCGAACAAGGTTCATTCCGTCAGGGGTCGCAAAATACAGATTGATGTCGGCATGCTGGTAGGTATTGATCTGGCGGCCTGCATTTTCCACGAAGCACTCGGCGTCCATGGGGCCGATCTCGGATCCGTCAGACCGAAGCGCTGGCTGGTCTGCCACCGTAAAGCTGACCGTGGTGACGTCCGGGAGCTGGACCAGCGTCCGGACTATGCCTGCCCTGGCCAGGACCTCGCGGGATTTCTCCATGGAGAGATATTCCCGTGTGAAATCCAGGGTCAGATTTCCGTTCTCGTAGACGCTTCGGTCGATTTCCACCGTCTCCGGGAGGAGTTTCATCATCTTGTCATTGTCCGGTCCCTTCATGAGCAGGGCAATGACTTCGTCGATCTGCTTCATAGTCGCGGTGGCCTTCACGCTGTACTCCTCGAACTCCAGACCGGTGCCCTCCTCGTCCAGACAGTAAATCCTGGTCTCCCCGCTCTGGCCGGTCTGGTCGCGCGAGCAGCCGGGAAGGCCCAGAGCGAGTACGCAGGCCATCATCAGGGCTGCAAGCCGCCTCTGCAATTGAGTTTTCTCTGTCAAACGCTTTCTTTTCTTCATTCTTATCCGCCACATTGACCGGCCGCTCATTGCCGGACAACATCCTTCGTAGTTTCTCTGTCCTCCGCTGCCGGTATGCCTCTCAGGAGGCATGGCCGGGGAGTACCGTCAGTTCTCCGCGTTGATGAACGGTATTCTGACCTGGAAGGTCGTTCCCTGTCCCTCGCGGCTGTTCACCTTGATAACGCCGTGGTGGAGCAGGATAGCCTGCCGGGCGATGGCCAGGCCAAGCCCGGTGCCCTCAATGGCAGTGGAATGGGACTTGTCACCCCGGTAGAATCGCTCGAAGATGTGCTCGATCTGGTCCGCAGGTATGCCCGGGCCGCCATCCTCCACGTAGACGTAGAAGTACTTGCGGTCGGTGCTGAGCGTGACGCGGACCCAGCCGTCATCATGGTTGTACTTGACTGCATTTTCAATGAGATTGGAGAAGGCCAGGGAAAGCTTGCCATCGTCCACATTGGCCCTGACGGTCTGGGGCGCGCTCAGGCTGATCGAAATCCTGCGCTCCGCCGCTATGGGCTTTAAGCGCTTCACGATGGTCTCCAGCATACCCCCGATGTCGCACTCCTCTATCTTCATGGAGTCGGCCTTCCGGTCCATGCGGACCATGGAGAGGAGGTCAGAAATGATCTTGTTCTCCCGGTCGATTTCCCCCGTGATATCCTGCATGAATTCCTTGTAATACTCGATCGGCAGGTCATCCTGGCTGTTCAGGGAGTCGGCCAGGACCTTCATAGAGGCCAGAGGCGTCTTCAGCTCATGGGAGACGTTGGAAACGAACTCCTGCCTCGACTGGTCCATGGTGCGGATCCTGCCGAGCATACGGTTGAAGGCGTCTATGATCTGGACTGTCTCGGAGTAATCCGGCACGGAGATGGCGTCATCCGCGTACCCGTCCGTGACATCTTCGATGGCGCGGGTGACGGTCAGGAAAGGCCTGACCAGAAGACCGGCCAGGAAGTATCCGGCCACCAGCACGATCAGCGTGACCATACCGGTGACGAACATGCCCCAGTTCTCCAGGATGCCGGCCATCTGCTCGATCTCGGTCGTGGATACCGAGATCAGCATGACGCCGTTCACATCGGAAGTGTCCTCGTCGTGGAGAGGGAAGGTCATGAGAATATAATCGTTGATGGCGTCGTACTGGGTCTCGGCACCGCCCCCCGACATGGCACTGATCACCTCCTTGGAAACAGAGGTCCTGCCTGTGTCAAGGTCATAGGTATCCCTGACGACCCGGTAGTCGCCGTCAACGATCATGACTCTTCCGTTATAGATGTTGGAAATAAGCGTCAGTTCCCCGTTGATGACCGCGCTGTCCAGATTGTCCAGATAGTCCTCGGACATGAGGAGATTGCACAGAATATCCCCCTGATTCCGCACGTTCATGGTCCTCAGCTGAATAGCCCTGCTCCTGTAACGGCCGATCACCACGTTGGTGGCCAGAAGGCAGGGCATAAATCCCATGATGACCAGGATCAGCATGATCCGGAAACGGAGACTCCGCAGAAAGGTTGGTTTGACTTGTTTATCGATTTCGTTCAATGGTCAGCCTCACGCCTGAAAGTAATAGCCGACACCCCATTTGGTATGAACATACTTGGGATCGGAGGGGTTCTTCTCGATTTTCTCCCTGAGTCGGCGGATATGAACGTCCACGGTCCTCACGTCGCCGGGGTACTCGTAGCCCCAGACGATATTGAGCAGGTTCTCGCGGCTGTAGACCTTGTTGGGGTTGAAGGCAAGAAGCTCCAGCACGTCGAATTCCTTGGCAGTCAGATAGACCTCCTTGTTCTCCACAAAGACACGGCGGGCATCGCAGTCCATCCGAAGACCGTTGATTTCGACCTTGCGGGACACCTCCCTGACCGGCGCCTCCTTGGCGGACCGGCGGAGAATGGCCTTGATCCTGGCCTTGACCTCCAGGATGTTGAAGGGCTTGGTAATGTAATCATCGGCACCGTACTCCAGGCCCATGATCTTGTCCATGTCCTCCCCCTTGGCCGTCAGCATGATGATGGGCACGCTGGAGAACTCCCTGATCTGCTGGCATACTTCCAGTCCCGGCAGCCTGGGCAGCATGAGGTCGAGCAGAATGATATCATATTCGGTCTCCTTTGCCTTCTGGAGGGCTTCCTCGCCGTCGTAGGCACAGGTCACCTCATAGCCGTCCTGCTCCAGAGAAAAACGGATTCCCTTCACGATCAGCTTTTCGTCATCCACCACCAGTACTTTCTTTGCCATATCTATCTCCTAACCGACTGTAATGTCGTCTTTTATTCTCTCAAACATGGAGCTTCCTATCCCGGTGACATTCATGATGTCCTCGACAGCTCCGTAGGGCCCATACTCCTCACGGTATGCGATGATGGCTTCCGCTCTGGCCTGTCCGACCCCACTCAGCGTCATGAGGGCTTCCAGATCCGCTGTGTTGATGTTCACCTTGCCGCCGGTCTTCCCCGTGGGCTGGCCAATGGCCGGCACCGTGACCTGTTCTCCGTCCCGGAGGATCCTGGCCAGGTTGACGGCCTCTCCGTCGGCTTCCCGGGTCATCCCCCCGGCGGCGTCCACAGCCTCATAGGCCCTGGCGCCCTCGTGCAGGGTATATACGCCGGGGGAAATCACTTCCCCGCAGACATAGACACAGATGCTCTCTTCCGAAGAAGTGCCGGCATCCGATGCCGCAGCCTCACCACTGTCTTCCTCCTGGATATCGGTCCGGGCGGCTGCTTCGCTTCCGGAACAGGTCGAGGAAATGAACTCCCGCGCCTCCCGTCCGCAGCCTCCCGCCACTATAAGGAGCACAGCCAGAAAGGCCGTGCCAATCGTTTTTTTCATACGCATGCGCACCTCCGGGCATAGCTGTGCCTCGAAAGCCGCACAGGAATATTGTAGCGAATTCAGGTATAACCTGCAAGGGGAAAGTCAAGAAAAA
>CACXEL010000349.1 GCA_902766655.1 uncultured Lachnospiraceae bacterium
AATTCATGGAATCGCCTGCGGCGATTCCATTTCATCGCGGGCTATCGCCCTATGCGCACCGGGGCTTATGGGAAGCTGACGGCATTTCGCAGTGCGTAATTCATGGAATCGCCTGCGGCGATTCCATTTCATCGCGGGCTATCGCCCTATGCAGACAAAAAAAGACAGGTGCTTTTGTGAGCGAGCTCCCAACGCACCTGTGTTTTTTTGTCTGCGCACTGCGAAATGCCTACGCGAAAGAAAAGACCCGAACCGCCCCCAATTGGGCAGCCCGGACCCCTTCCCTCGAGCGCGAGACGGGGATCGAACCCGCGACCCCCACCTTGGCAAGGTGGTGCTCCACCGCTGAGCCACTCGCGCGTTTTGTCGTTTTTCCTTTCGACAGAACGTAATATACACTATTTGCACAAAAATGTCAACCACTTTTTTTATATTTTCACGAAAGACCGTCAGGTCAGTCTTCGAGCAGGATGCTCATGACATAATCCGTGCTCTTAAAGTGGTTCTGAGAGATGTTGTCCAGACGGATCGTGTCCGTCTCCAGCCAGAGCTCTTCGGCTGCCACAGCGACATGGGCGAACATGCAGCCCAGGTCGAACTCGATCAGTTTTTCATTGTTCCTCAGGTCCCTGCGGACGTTAAAGACGTGGATCACACGCTTTTTGACAACGAACCGCCAGGGCTGACGGTTCATGGCGGAGGGGGCAAGGCGGGCCGCCTCCAGGAGAGTCCTGGTCTGCCGTTGCGGCTCCTCGCGGAAGAGACAGAGCTTGTCCAGAGAGAGCCGCCTGGCTTTGAACTGAGGGCGGGTCAGGCCGTCGCGGGGCCATCCGAAAGCCATGGCCATGACAAATGTCTTATTTCCACGTCTCTCAATCGCCTTCGGGACAGATACGCTGCCCAGGATACAACTGCCGAGGCCCATGGTCATGAGCTGGAGGCTCAGATACTCCATGATGTAGCCGGCATTCATCATATACCGGTCCTTCTCCTCGGAATAGATGATCAGATAATAGGGCGCCTTCACGCCAAGAAGACCTTTCGGGGCATGCTTTCCGTCAGTGTTGTCCATAATCCCGATCTCCGTGGCAATGCCCGGGACAAGGTGCGGGACCTCCTCATAATATCTGCCGATTCCGGTCAGAACCCCGCCGTCCACCGCTGTGCTCTGAAAGTGCCTGGTCGATTTTCTCATAAAGATAGCATCATACAAGTCCATATGGCCAGTGTACAGCAGAATTTGTTACAATTCAATAACGAAAATATATCAAAACTTTGTCCCCGCCCTGTCCTTTTTTCGGCAGTCACACCATACCATCCTGTCCTGCTCTGCTCTTCCCTCCCTGTCGGAGCCTCTATAACGACAATGTTTTCATTCCACTGCAAAGATAACATTTGACAATGAAAAGGATGGTATTATAATAAGAGGAGCAGTTTTCTGGCACATTAAAGAGCTAAAGTATCCGCAGAGCGGATCGGGCGCTCTCTTATGCTGTGGAAAATGAAGAGAAAACGGCTCTGCCTTTCTCTATCTCGCAGACAGCCGCCGGGGCCTTCCCGGAAGAGCCCGGCGCCCTGACCCTGCATATATCAAAACAGGAGGTATTATTATGGAAAAGAAGAACATCGACTGGGGCAGTCTCGGATTTGGCTACATGGTCACCGACAAGAGATATGTTTCCAACTTTAAGGATGGCGCCTGGGACGAAGGCGGTCTCATCGACGACCCCAACGTCACCATCTCCGAGTGTGCCGGCGTCCTCCAGTATTCCCAGTCCGTTTTTGAGGGTCTCAAGGCCTATGAGACAGAGGACGGCCACATCGTCTGCTTCCGTCCGGACCTGAACGCCAGCCGTATGGCCGATTCCGCCAGATGCCTGGTCATGCCTCCCTTCCCGGAGGACAGATTCGTGGAAGCCGTCAAGGAAGTCGTCAAGGCCAACGCCGCCTGGGTCCCGCCCTACGGCTCCGGCGCTACCCTCTATATCCGTCCCTACATGTTCGGCTCCAACGCCGTCATCGGCGTGAAGCCGGCGGATGAATTCCAGTTCCGCATCCTGGTCACCCCGGTCGGCCCCTACTTCAAGGGCGGCGCCAAGCCCATCACCATCAAGATCGCCGATTTTGACCGCGCGGCACCCCGCGGAACCGGCCACATCAAGGCAGGCCTCAACTATGCCATGAGCCTCCGCGCCATCACCCAGGCTCACGAGCAGGGCTTCGCTGAGAACCTCTATCCGGATTCCGCCACCCGCACCTTCGTTGAGGAGACCGGCGGCGCCAACATCATCTTCATCAAGGGCAACAAGTTCGTCACCGTCAAGTCCCCGACCATCCTTCCGTCCATCACCAGACGCTCCCTCGAGTACGTCGCCGAGAAGTACCTGGGCCTTGAGGTCG
>CACXEL010000350.1 GCA_902766655.1 uncultured Lachnospiraceae bacterium
GAGTGAAGGGGATGACAGAAAGCGCCCCCTGGAAGAGGGTCTCTATCACCTGCGCATTTTTATCGACAGCAGCTCGGTGGAAATCTTCGTCAATGACGGCGAAGCCGTCTTCACGTCACGTGTATTCCCGACAGCGGAGGAGCATTTCTGCCGCGTCGAAGGAGACGCCTTTGTCCGCATGTGGACCATGAAGCGCGCCGTGAAGGAAGAATTCCTCATCTGACCCGTCAAATGCAAACACTCCCGTCCGACACTGAATTGGAGCCAACCCAAGTGTCGGACGGGAGTTTTTTATGATGTACACATCCATGCAGGCTGTCACAGCTCCTCGCGGGTATACTCCAGAAAACCCTCTCCGCGGATCTCCTGGGCATCTGTCAGGATCATGAAGGCTTTCGGATCTGTTTCCGCCACCAACTCCCTGAGTATGACCGCCTGCTTTCTGGATACTGCGACCAGGAGAACAGGCCGCCCCTTGCGGGTATACATGCCGGTACCGGGAAGGAGTGTCACGCCGCGGCTGAGGTCGGTCATGATGCGGTCAGCAATCTCTTCATGATGGCTGGATACGATGAAGGCTGAGTAGGCGTTGCGGAAGCCGGTCGTGATCCCGTCGGCGACACGGCTGGTCAGCACGACGGAAATGATGGCATACATGGAGATCCGCACGCCGAAGATCCAGACGGACAGGAGGATGACCGCCCCGTCCAGGATCTTCATCAGTCTTGCAGTGCTCATATGCGGGAGAGCGCGCTGAATCAGAGCGCCCAACGTATCGGTGCCCCCGGTCGTCGCCTTTCCCAGGAAAACAAAGCCCAGGCCTGCGCCCATCACTGCGCCTCCGCCGATGGTCGTGAGAAAGAGATCATTTCCCATGAGCGGGTATTCCGGTATCACCAGAAGCCACAGGGAAAAAATGACGGAAGCTGCGAAAGTACGCCGCATGAATCGCCAGCCCCGGATGCGGATGGCGGCCAGGATCAGGGGAATATTGAGGAGGGCGTTGGAGAACCAGGTGGGGATGCCCTCCGAGAAGCCTCCCGGCAGCCCGCCGGGCATGAAGGGGGAGGTGGCGTATTTGATGATGATGGCCAGTCCGGTGAAGCCTCCGGGCACCATTTTGGCCGGTGTGAAACAGAGGTTGGCGGACAGAGCCATGAGCAGTGTTCCGGTCAGGATGAAGAGGTAATCCCTTGCCCGCTCATATCCTGCCGAAGCATCCCTTCCTTCGATTTCTGCTTTTATTTTTCTCATTCTGTCGGTCATATTCGGCTCCTTTCCCTGCAGTGGGAATCCCATGGATCGGTCTGCGGGAACAAATGTCCCGGATCATTCTGCTCCGCCTGCGTATACGCAGTTCCTCAGGTTCTTCCTGTGAGGAGTCGGAGCAGACTGAACAGCTTTCGGATGAAAAGAAAACGGGTACATCCTCGAGGAAGCACCCGTTTTATCATCACATATGGATTCTTTTACCTGCCTGTTTTTGTATCTGTATTCATTTTATAATGAAGAATGGACGGACGTCAAGCCGGCGCGCCAGCGCAGCAGAGCGCTGAAAACGGACCGCCCGGAACAGCCGGTGCATTCCTGCCAAACAGGCTTTTCCGCTGAGAAAAACTCCTGTATAATAAGAGAGCCATAGCGTTGTGTCGGCTGCCAATCAGCCGGTCTGAACGCAGGATCATCGGAAAGAAAATGAAAACTGTACATATAGAAACGGAGGAACAGACCATGATCAAGATCTACGGTATGCCCACATGCCCGTACTGTGATTACGTCCACGAGCAGATCAAGGGAAGGGAGGACGAATTCGAGTACATCAATATCGGCGCCAACATCCGCAATATGAGCGCCTTCACGAGACTGCGTGACAAGAGCCCTGTCTTCGATCACTGCAAGGAGATCGGCGACGTCGGAATCCCGGCATTTGTGTTTGAGGATGGAAGGATCTCCATCGATCCGGCGGACGCGGGCCTCATTGAATACGGGTCCCCCAATGCCTGCTCGATCGAGGACCACAAGAAGGGAAGAAAGGGCTGTTGATCAATCCGGACAGGCGCGGTTCTACGGCTGTCCGAAGAGCCGCCATACAATACAGATACCGATAGGAGAGAATGATATGAAACAGACAATTCTTCGAAGCTACGCCCGCCTGATCGCGCGTGTAGGCGTCAACATTCAGAAAGGACAGGAGGTCCTCATCAACTGCGGCCTTGACCAGCCGAAGTTCGTAGAGCTTCTGGTGGACGAGTGCTACAAGGCGGGGGCCGGCAAGGTCAAGGTGGAATTCATGTACCAGCCCCTTGACAAGCTCCACGTCCGCCACCAGACCGTCACAACGATGGCTAAGGTGGAGGAGTGGGAGAAGGCCCGACTGCAGCATTATGTGGACGCCCTTCCCTGCAGGATCTTTCTGGATTCTGAGGACCCGGACGGCCTGAAGGGCATCAATCAGAAGAAGAAGGCCAAGGCTGAACGGAAGAGCTGGCCCATCCTCAAGCCTTATTATGATGAGATGGAAAACAAGTACCAGTGGTGCGTGGCAGCCGTTCCCGGCGTCGCCTGGGCCAAAAAGCTTTTCCCGGACCTCCCCAGAGGCAAGGCTGTCGAGAAGCTCTGGGAGGCAATACTTTTCACATCCCGTGTGACGGAGGACCCGGTCGCCGCCTGGGAGGCCCACACCGAAGAGATCAAAAGACGCTGTGCCTATCTCACGGGTCTGGAAATCGCCGAGCTGCGCTACAAGGGCGACAACGGGACGGACTTTACCGTGGGCCTCATTCCCGAGGCCGAGTTCAAGGGCGGCGACGAGATGAGCCTTAATGGGATTTATTTCTGCCCCAACATTCCGACTGAGGAGGTCTTCACTTCCCCGATGCGGGGCAAGGCGGAGGGCATCGTCTATTCGACCAAACCCCTGTCCTACAATGGACAGCTGATCGAGAATTTCTCCATCCACTTTGAGAACGGCAAGGCCGTGGAGGTCAGGGCTGAGAGGAACCAGACCGTCTTGGAGGAAATCATTGCCATGGACGAGGGCTCTGCCTACCTGGGAGAGTGCGCCCTGGTTCCGGTCGATTCCCCGATCTCCGAATCCGGCCTTCTTTTCTACAACACCCTCTTTGACGAGAACGCCGCCTGCCACCTGGCCCTCGGCAGGGGCTTCCCCGACACCATCAGGGATTTTGAAAATAAGACCCTGGAGGAGTGCCGTGCCCTCGGCATCAACGATTCCATGGAGCATGTCGACTTTATGATCGGCTATGAAGGGCTGGATATCGACGCCGTGACGCGCGACGGCAGGATCGTCCCCATCTTCCGCCGCGGCAGGTGGGCTTTCTGAAGCAAATTGTTACCATTACCCGAGATACCCTGCAGGTTTCCCTGCAGGGCTTTTTTTCTTTATTCAATCTTAATGCCGTGTGAAGGCAGTTTAATGCCATCTTTGCAGCCTGTACAGTAGAATACAGGTACAGTCAATGAGGAGTGTGTATGATGATCCGTATATTTGGAATAAAAATAACTTCCTTCCAAATGATCATCGCCGGCTTTCTGGGGGTGATCCTGGCGGGGACCCTTCTCCTGATGCTTCCGGTCTCAGTGAGAGAAGGCTGTGCTTCCTTTGAGGAAGCTCTCTTCACCGCAACGTCCGCCGTCTGTGTGACGGGGCTTGTTATCAGGGACACGGCTACATACTGGTCTGTTTTCGGCCAGGCTGTTATCCTGGTATTGATCCAGATCGGGGGGCTGGGCGTCGTTTCTGTCGCCGCGTTTATCGCGACGATTTCCGGAAGGAAGATAACGCTGCTCCAAAGAAGCATGCTGCAGGATAATATTTCCGCACACCAGATCGGCGGACTCGTAAAAATGAATGAATTCATTTTCAAGGTGGCGTTCATTGCGGAGGCCCTCGGTGCCCTGTTCATGCTGCCGACCTTCTGCCGGGACTACGGTCCTTCCGGGATCTGGACGGCAGTGTTTCATTCGGTCTCCGCTTTCTGCAATGCAGGCTTTGACCTGATGGGAGATAAGACAGGTCAGTTTTCTTCGCTGACGGCCTATTCGGCAGCCACTGGCGTTGTCATACCGATCTCCCTGCTGATCATAGTTGGCGGTATAGGATTCCTTACCTGGGAGGACATCGCCGTGAACAGGTTTTCCTTTCACAGATACCGGATGCAGAGCAAAGTCGTCCTCACCACGACCGGAATCCTGATCGTCCTTCCGCTGCTTTTTCTGTTTTCGTTTGAATACAGCGGCTTTGACCTCAAGGAACGATTTTTTCTCTCCCTGTTCCAGGCAGTGACGCCGAGGACCGCCGGCTTTAACACGGCGTCCTTTGCAGGCTTGTCGGATGTGGGCAGGGGTCTGCTGATATCTTTGATGCTGATCGGCGGATCGCCGGGATCGACTGCGGGAGGTATGAAGACTACGACGCTGGCTGTCCTGGCGGCCAATTCGTTATCGGTCTTTCGGAGAAAAAGGAGCGTGCAGCTGTTTGGAAGAAGAGTCGAGGACACTACCGTCAGACACGCGGCAACACTGTTCATGATGTATCTGTCCCTGCCGGTCGTCTGTGCGGCAGGGATGAGTGTAGTGGAGGACATTCCTTTCGGGACATGCCTCTTTGAAACTGCATCTGCCATCGGGACAGTCGGTCTTTCCCTGGGGATCACCCCGGTTCTTGGTTTGTTTTCGCATCTGATACTGATCCTGTTGATGTTTTTCGGACGGGTGGGCGGCCTGACCCTGATCTATGCTGCCGTCAGTGTGATCAGACCGGATGTCTCAAAGCGTCCGATTGAAAAAATAAATGTTGGATAAGGAGGCACTGGCATGAAATCTATATTGCTGATAGGAATCAACAATTTCGGGACCATGCTCGCCAGACAGCTTCACGAGCTCGGACATCAGGTCCTGGCGGTGGACCGGGATGAGGGACGGATCAATGCCATACTTCCCATTGTCACGGACGCACAGATCGGAGACAGTACCAACGAAGCCTTCCTGCGGTCTCTCGGTATCAACAACTTCGATGTGTGTATCGTGACGATAGGAAGCGATTTTCAGAGCTCCCTGGAGACGACATCCCTGCTCAAGGAGCTGGGTGGAAGATTTGTCGTATCCCGCGCCGACAGGGAGGTCCAGGCAAAATTCCTGCTCAGGAACGGGGCGGATGAGGTCATCATTCCCGAGAAGCAGATAGCAGAGTGGGCTGCGATCCGGTATGCCTCCAATCACATACTGGACTACATCAGCCTCGATGACACCCATGCGATTTATGAGGTATCTGTTCCGAGGGAGTGGATCGGACGCTCCATTGGCCAGATCGACATACGAAGGCGCTACGGAATCATTATTCTGGCAGTCAAGGAGAGCGGGAAAATGAATCTTTCCGTGATGCCGGAAACGATCCTGAGTGACAGCATGACCATGCTCGTTGTCGGTGACCGCAGAGCCATGCAGAGATGTTTTAAAATATAAGGCTTCGGCTGAATGTAGGGGGTGATTCGGTATGTCAAATATATGGCTGGTATTGATCCTGTTCGTTGTATTTACCTTCGGGTATTTTGTGGCAGATACTTTCGGAAGGTTCATGGACAAAAAGCCGCGCAGAAGGAGGAAATCTCACGGGGAGAGAACTCTTATCGAAATCGGGCTGAACAGAAATGGCGTAAAGGCAGAGCCGGAGGAGGTGCACACTTTACTGGATCTGCTTTCCGATTGTGATGAGGGCGCAAGATCCGCCGGCAAGGCGGAAGAGCCTCGCGGCAAGGTCCACTGAAGAAGGCAGGCTGTCCGACAGGAAATGAACACCTGCAGTAGAACCCGGCGCCCATCTGTGATATATTTATTGAATAAATGAAAGGGGTGTGGCGATGGATAAGGCTTCTGAGAGCAATGAACGAATACTTGTATGTCTTTCCTCCTCTCCATCCAACCCAAAAGTAATCAGTGCGGCCGCAAAAATGGCGGAAGCTTTTCACGCCGCGCTTACAGCCATCTATGTAAAGCCTGCCGGTTATGACTCCCTCACCGAAGCGGACAGGACCCGTCTCCGGAACAATATGGCCCTGGCGGAGCAGAGCGGGGCATCCATCATAACGATCATCGGAGACGATGTCCCGGCTTTGATTTCGGAGTACGCGCATATTTCCGGCGCCACCAAGATCGTGGTGGGGCGAAGCGGCGCGCAGAGGCAGCACTTCTGGAGCAAGGCGACGCTGACAGAGCAGATCATTCTGAACGCGCCGGATGTAGACGTTTATATTATTCCCGATTCCTCGGCGGACATTAAGCAGCAGAGCGAGAAGCTGAACCTGAAGTACACTCTGGAGCCGACGTGGAGAGATTCCCTCGTCACGGTGCTCTTCCTCGCCGCCTCCACCTGCGTCGGGCTTCTCTTCACGCTCTTTGGCTTTTCGGAGGCCAATATCATTACGGTCTTTATTCTGGGCGTTCTGATCATCTCCGTTTTTACCGTGAGTCCCCTCTATGGCATAGTCGGTTCCCTCGCGAGCGTCCTGCTCTTCAACTGGTTCTTTATTGAGCCAAGGTTCAGCTTTCACACTTACGAGACAGAGTATGTGGTCACCTTCATGATCATGCTGACCTCATCCCTGATCACCGGCACGCTGGCCAACAAGCTTAAGGAGAGTGCCCGACAGTCTTCCCTGGAGGCCTTCCGCGAAAAGGTCCTGTTTGATACGAACCAGCTGCTGCAAAAGGCGGACAGTGCGGATGACGTGCTTCGGATCACGGCTCAGCAGCTGAAAACGCTCCTGGACCGCGATGTTGTCATTTTCCCCCTGGCTTCGGGCAGAGAGCCCGGCAGTGAGAACAAAATCGAAGTCGCTCCGAATTCCTTCAGAACATATGAGAAGGACAGCAATGAGATTGAGATCGCGGAATGGGCCTTCGCCAACCAGACCGCTGCCGGCGCCCACACGGAGCACTATAAAGAGGCAAAATCGGTCTATCATCCCATTTGTCTGAACGGCTACTGTTACGGTGTGATCGCCGTTTACCTGAATGGGGAAAGCCCGGAATCCTTCGGGTACAGCGTCTTCTCCTCGATCATAGGCGAGTGCGCCATGGCGCTGGAGGGCCTGAGAAATGCCGAGGAGAAGAGGCAGGCGGCCATAGCCATGCGGAACGAGCAGTTACGGGCCAACCTCCTTCGTTCGATTTCTCACGATATCCGCACTCCGCTGACCTCCATCTCGGGAAATGCAAGCAATCTCCTGGTCCATTACGAACAGTTGGATCCCGAGACGCTGCGACAGACCTTCTCCGATATCTATGATGATGCGGAGTGGCTGATCGACCTGGTGGAGAACCTCCTCTCCATCTCGCGTATCGAAAACGGGCAGATGGACCTCCACATGTCCCTGGAGGTCGTGAGCGATGTGATTGAAGAAGCCCTCCGGCATGTTGACAAAAATGCCTCCCTGCATCATATCAGCGTGGAGACAAGCAGTGATGTCCTGATGGCCAGGATGGACGCACGCCTTATCATGCAGGTGCTGATCAATCTGATCAATAACGCCGTCAAGAATACCCAGGTGGGTTCCGAGATCAGAATAAAAAGCGGGAAGGATGACCGGTTTGTCCGGGTCTGCGTTGTGGATAACGGACCGGGCATTCCCAATGCCATGAAGCCGCATATTTTCGAAATGTTCTATACAGGGCAGAATGACGTTTCCGACGGAAGGAGAGGCATAGGCCTGGGCCTTGCCCTGTGCAAATCCATCGTGGAGTCTCACGGAGGAAGCATCACACTGACGGACAACGTCCCTTCAGGCTGCTGCTTTACCTTCTCATTGCCGACGGAAGAGGTGACGATCAATGAATAAACCCATCATACTCGTGGTCGAGGACGATACGCCGATCCGCAACCTGATGAGTACGACGCTGAAGACACACGGCTACAAGTATCTGACAGCGCCGACAGGCCGGGATGCGGTCATGCTGGCCTCCTCCCACAATCCGGATGTCGTTTTTCTGGACCTGGGCCTGCCTGATATGGACGGCGTCGAGGTGATCAGGCAGATCAGAAGCTGGTCCAACATGCCCATCATCGTGATCAGCGCCCGCAGTGAGGATGAGGACAAGATCACGGCCCTGGACGCAGGCGCCGACGATTATCTGACAAAACCCTTTTCTGTGGAAGAACTGCTTGCCCGCCTCCGTGTCACGATCCGGCGCCTCTCCATCATGAACGCAGGCAGCGGCACGGACAGCTCCGTCTATACCAACGGAAGTCTCAAGATCGACTTTCCCGCCGGGTGCGCCTTCCTGGACGGGGAGGAGCTCAAGCTGACCCCGATCGAGTTCAAGCTGCTCTGCCTCCTGGCCAGGAACACGGGCAAAGTATTGACGCACACCTATATCACCCAGAACATATGGGGAAGAAGCTGGGACAATGATATCGCTTCCCTCAGGGTCTTCATGGTGACTCTCCGCAAAAAGCTTGAACCCCATCCCGACTCGCCTGCGTTCATCCAGACCCATGTCGGAATCGGGTACAGGATGCTCAAGGTGGAATAAGGGAACACGGATATGGCAGCAGGGATCAGAGCCCCGCTGCCTTTTTTTGTGTGTAATGCAAAATACTTCACGATCTTCGCTTCCCCGGCACGGATAGTGTGTTATGATATAAGGAAGAATAAAACAGCTCCGGTCCTGTGCCGGGAATTCAATGGAGAGGAAAATGAGAACACTCTGCTTATATTACACGCGGACGAACACTACCAAAGCCGTCATGGAGCGCATCGCTGAGCTGCTCGGCGCGGATACCGCCGAGTACACGGACGGGAAGGAGAGGAGCGGAGTGCTCGGATATATCGGCGCCTGCTTTGCTTCCTTTGGGCGGAAGCTTCCCGGGATAACCGTAAAGGGTAATCCGGATTTCAGCACCTATGACAGGGTGGTGATCGGCATGCCGATCTGGGCCGAAGGACCCTGCGTGGTCGGGAAGGCGCTGGTCAGCCGGTACGGGGCTTCATTTCCAGGGGAAGTCTTTTTTGTCATCACCCAGATGGGCAAGGCGGATTACACCAAAAAGGTGAAGGCACTGGATGAGCTGCTCGGGCGGCCATCAGCGGGGCACGTATTCATCCGGACCAAAGATAACGACTACATAAAAGACGCAGAGGCTTTTGCTGCAGGCATGACCAAGTAGAATGGCAGACTGGGCTGATAACAGAAAAACGAATGCTTAAGGAGGAAATCTGCATGAAGTACTATGTGAACGGCTCTGTCTCCCGGGCGGGGGACGGCTCTGAGAAATACCCCTTCCAGACCATTCAGGCGGCAGCGGACCTGGCCGTGGCCGGAGACGAGATCCTGGTCTACCCCGGCATCTACCGGGAATATGTGAATCCGAAGCACGGCGGAAAGCCGGATGCTCGGATCACCTACCGCTCCGTGGAGCCGCTCAAGGCCGTGATCACCGGTGCGGAATCCGTGAAGGACTGGCATCCGGTGGAAGGGGCGGCCAATGTGTACATGGCCAGGATCCCCAACAGCTTTTTCGGGAAATACAACCCCTACACGACCCTGGTCTCCGGCGACTGGTTCGACGCCAGTTTTATCGCCCACACCGGCGAGGTCTTCCTGAACCATAAATCCATGTATGAGGTCACCACCCTGGCGGCGGTGTTCGACCCGGTCCCCAACCTGGCTTCCTGGGACAGCGCCTTCACCTGCCACGTCTGGTATACCGAGCAGGACGAGGACAAGGACGAGACCGTGATCTACGCCAACTTCCAGGGGCTGGATCCCAACGAGGAGGATGTGGAGATCGCTGTCCGCCAGGACTGCTTCCTGCCCGAGGCGGAGGGGATTTCCTGGATCACCCTGTCGGGCTTTACCGTTCGGGAGGCGGCCACCCAGTGGGCTCCGCCCACAGCCTACCAGGACGGCATGATCGGCCCCCACTGGTCCAAGGGCTGGATCATCGAGGACTGCGACGTGTGGGGCAGCAAGTGCTGCGGAATAAGCCTGGGAAAGTATCGCGACCCGGAGAACGACATGTATTTCTATACCAGGCACGTGAAGTCCCCTACCCAGATGGAACGGGA
>CACXEL010000351.1 GCA_902766655.1 uncultured Lachnospiraceae bacterium
AGAACATCTCGTAGAAGTCGCCGACCCGGTACATGAGCACGCAGTCGCGGTAGCTCTCCTTGACCTTTTTGTATTCCTGCATCATGGGTGATAAAGCCATATGTCACCGTCCGTTCCTTGTCATCATTCCTGTAAGCATTCAGCATCGGCACAGGGCTATGTCCCCGTCCGCGTTCAGGGGCTGAATGATCTGTGTAAGCCTCCGGCACCGGCAGAGCTTTCTGCACCGCAAGGGTCCGGGTCCCGGCTGGTTTTCATTTTCCTAAGTATTCAGAAGCCGTCAGACCGGCTCTCCCATGTAGTAAAAGCCCTTGCACTCCTTCATCCTGACCGGCAGGATCTTCCCGATCATGGACTTATTTCCCGGCAGGTGGACCACAATATTCTGGGAAATGCGGCCCGTCATGAGGCCCGGCTGCTTGTTCTCTTCCTCCACCAGAACGTCCATGACCTGACCCTCGAACCGGGCGCAGGCCTTGTCGGCCCCTTCCTTGACGGCCGCCAGCAGGCGGTCGAACCGCGCATGGGCTACATCGTCGGGAACCTGATCGGGGTATTTGGCTGCCGGCGTTCCCGTCCTCTTCGAGTAAATGAAGGTGAAGGCGCTGTCATAACCGACCTCCCGCACCAGGGAGAGGGTGTCCTCGAACTGCTCATCTGTCTCCCCCGGGAAGCCGACGATGATATCCGTCGTGAGGGAGATGACGGGAATCCGCTCCCGGATCTTCCTGACCAGAGCAAGATACTGGTCCCGGTCGTAATGGCGGTTCATCCGCCGCAGGACCTCCGTGCTGCCCGACTGGACCGGGAGGTGGAGGTGGCGCATGACTTTGGGGTTCTCGGCGATGGCCTCGATGAGGTCGTCCGACAGGTCCTTGGGATGGGAGGTCATGAAGCGGACCCGCTCTATCCCCTCGACCTGGCAGACCCTCCGGAGAAGGTCCGGGAAGGAAATGAAATCATCGATCCCCTTGCCATAGGAGTTGACGTTCTGGCCCAGCAGCATGACTTCCACGACGCCGTCCGCGGCCAGACGCTCGCACTCGCTGATGATGTCGCCGGCACGCCGGCTCATCTCGCGGCCGCGCACGTAGGGCACGATACAGTAGGTGCAGAAGTTGTTGCAGCCGTACATAATATTGACGCCGGACTTGAAGCTGTACTTGCGCTTCACGGGCATGTCCTCGGGCAGAGTCGTGGTCTTCTCCTCGATCGCGATGACCCGTTTTTTGTCGGACAGGACGCGCAGGAGAAGCTCCGGGAAATCAGCCAGGTTGTGGGTGCCGAAGACCAGGTTCACGAAGGGATAGCTCTTCCGAATCTTCTCGACGACGTGGGGCTCCTGCATCATGCAGCCGCACAGGCCCATGATGAGGTCCGGATTCTTCTTCTTGACGCCGTTCATGTGGCCAAGACGGCCGTAGACGTGCATGTCCGCATTTTCACGGACGGTGCAGGTGTTGTAGATCACGATATCCGCCGCATCCTCATTCTCCGTGTCAACGTAACCGACCTCGCGGAGGATGCCGCGGAGCTTCTCGGAGTCGCGGGCGTTCATCTGACAACCGAAAGTGGTTATGTTGGCGTAGAGGGGTCTCCCCTTCTCTGCGCTTAGCTTTGCAATTATCTCTCTGGCCCGGGAGATGGCCTCCTCCTGGCGCTCTTTATAGCTGGGTTCCTTCACCGTTCTGACATCCTTTCTTCATGTTCGTAATGGTTTATAATAACTCATATGGATAAAAAATGCAAACGGAAGAGCATGCTTTGGCAAGATTCCCCCACGTCTTCAGCCTGTGTCCCGCTTCTGCGCCGTCGCAAAAGAAAAAGGGCTGTGAAAAAGCGTCAAGCCGTTTCTTCACAACCCTTTTTCTGTCGGGGAGTCTGTTCCACAATCTCTTACAGGAGTGTCAGCTCTGCCAGCTCCAGACCTTCCGCCTCCTCAGCGCGGACGACCAGTTCACAGCATCCCGCTTTGCCCGTAATAGGCGCCTCGAGGGTGGTCCAATCCCTGCTGTCCACGCAGGTGCTGCCGGCCTCCTGCCCATCCAGGAGGAAATGCAGACATCCCTTCCCCCTTGCCGTGAATCGGACCCTGCTCCAGCCGGCGCCGCTCTCAACATAGCGGAAGACAGCCTCTGTCCCGCCCGCCATATGGGTCAGCACCTCGCCGTATTCTTCATTGACGTCGATATAGCAGCCGCCGTGGACCTCGCAGGCCTGATAGCCCATGATCTTCTCTCCAGGTGCGAAGGGGGCGCCGACTCCCTGGGAAGTCATTTTCACTTCGGGAATGCTGCCGTCCGGCAGGATCTCGATCTTCTCTATGCACAGGCGGCGATGCTGCTGGACGCCGCGGCTGCAGCGGTGATAAAAGACGTACCACTGACCGTTCACGCACTCGATGGAGCCGTGGTTGTTCCAGCTGGCCGGGTCGCACGAGGCATTGTCTATGATGATTCCCCGGTATGTAAAGGGTCCCATGGGAGAGTCGGATGTGGAATACCCGAGAGAAGTGGGCTTGCCCCTCTCCATATCCGCATAGACGTAGTAGTAGGTGTCCCCGATTCTCCGCATGGAGGAGCCTTCGTGGAAAAAGTGTTCTTCTTCCGTCACCAGGTCGTTGCGGACCCTGGCCTGGTCAAAGGAGACCATATCTTCGTTCAGGGGTACTCCGTGGGAGAAAAGCTGTCCCCAGTAGAGATAGGACTGTCCGTCCAGGTCGGTAAAGATGGCGGGATCGATGCCGCCGCAGGGAAGCTGGATCGGATTCTTGAAGGGCCCCTTCGGGCTGTCCGAGACCGCAACGCCCTCGCTGTCATCGGGCATGCAGAAATACAGGTAGTAGGTCCCGTTCTTCTCTATACAGTCCGGTGCGAAGAGAAGGGCAGGTTTGGGCTGGTCCGCATTTTTCTCGAAGGCCTCCCGGTCCTCGGCGTGCTCCTGCAGCATCTTCAGGATGAAGGGCGTCGGATGGCTCCAGTCGATGCCCGGGTATTTGGGGGCATCCGGATCGTTGAACCAGGGGATATCCCCTCCCCGAAGGGACGGGCTTTCCTCGATTTCCCAGGTCTCCATATCAGCGGTGGAGACAACATGGTACTCCTCGCTGCAGTAGACTTCCTCACGGTC
>CACXEL010000352.1 GCA_902766655.1 uncultured Lachnospiraceae bacterium
ATTACAGGGGCATCACATCTTGATTACGTCACTGAACTTCGCATGCTCCTTCACCTTCATGGTCAGCTCCGCCAGGCGGGAGGTGTCTCCGACTAAAATGACGCCCACCAGGCGGTTCTTGTCGAAGGTATACTTCTCGTAATGTCTCCGGCGCATATCCGTGGTCTCCACCGTCTTGTAGAGCTTCTTCGGATCGCTGCCGTTGTCGCCGATGGCGAAGAGGGAGGTGTTCATGCCGTTGAAGGCCAGGGCGCCGTCCACCGTCTCGTAGGCGACGTCGTCGCCGGCCGCGTTGGCGCCGGCCGTCTTGCCCTGCTCCACGGACTGGCTCCAGAGGGCGTAATTGATGCCGCCGCACTCCGCGCAGTCGCCGGCCGCGTAGATATCCGGCAGGCTGGTCTCCATGTGGTCATTTACGATGATGGAGCGGCCGATGGCGAGCCCTGCGCCCTGGGCCGGGCCCAGATTGCCGCGGACACCGGTGGAAACGATGACCAGCTCCGCCGGGATGACGGTCCCGTCCGCGAGCACGACGCCCTCTTCGTTGATCTCGGAGGTGCTGGCCGCCGTGTAGACCTTGATACCGCAGTCCTCAGCTACCGTCTTGATCATGGCGGAGGCGGAGGGGTTGAGCTGCCTGGCCATGAGGGCCGGCGCGCCTTCGATGACGGTGACATCGATCTTGGCTCTGCGGAGAGCCCAGGCGGCCTCGAGACCAAGCACGCCGCCGCCGATGACGGCCGCTGTCTTGATACATGGCACCATGGCCTTGACCTTGGCGGCGTCCTCGATGGTGCGGATGGAGACCACCTTTTCAAGGTCATGTCCCTTGAAGGGCGGCACGAAGCAGTAGGCGCCCAGGGCGTAGATCAGCTTGTCGTAGACCAGCGTGTAGCCGCCGGCCGTGACCGTTTTTGCCTGCGGGTCGATTGCTTCGACCTTGGTGCCTCTCACGAAGGTGATATTGTTCTCTTCGAACCAGCTCTCCTGCTCGACGGCCATCTGGTCCTCGGAGAAGTCGGAGAGGAGGGCCTTGGTCAGCATGGGGCGGTTGTAGGGCAGGTGGTCCTCGGCGGAGATCATGGTAATGAAGCCCGTCTTATCCCGCTCGCGGATGGCCCGCGCCGCCTCCAGGGCGGCCACACCGCCTCCGAGAATGAGATATTTCTGTTCCGTATCCTTCTGATAGCCGGTCCCAACGTCGCCCGCAGGCACGAAATTCTCGGGACCCACGCCGCAGACCGGGCACTCCTCGATGGAGGAGTCGAAAATGGCGCCGCAGACCAGGCACTTGACCAGCTGCCTGGCCCCCTTGGCCGTCTTCTTCTGCTCCTTCTTTAAGAGGACGCAGCCGAAGTTGTAGCCGAAGTCGTAAGCGTCTGTCAGCTGGTTGTCGTCAGGCTTGAAGCGGACCCGGAAGCCGTCCAGGACCTTGAGCCGGACCTGCTTCAGGCGCTCGATGATGTGGGGAACGCCCTCGCCGGACCAGCCGTAGCTGCCGAAGGCCGAGGCCAGGCGGCCCTTGAAGACCGGCGGATACATGCCGAGGGTCAGGTTGTAGACTGGCTCCAGGGCCTCGCCCAGGATCGTGGGCGTGCCGAAGAGGTAGCCGTCGGCGGCCGCCATGTCGGCTGCCAGGTTCGTCTTGTCGTCGAAGACGAGATCGTAGCGGTGGACCTCCGCACCGGCGTCCTCCACGCCCTTGGCGATGGCCTCGGAGAGCTTCTTGGTGTAGCCGTAAGCGCTGACGTAGGGCATGACGACCAGCTTCTTGTCCTTGGCGGCCGGCGCCTTGCACCAGTCACGGTACCAGCCGAAGAGCTGGTCGAAGTGGGAATCCAGGACGGGGCCGTGGCCGCAGCAGATATGCTCTATTTCCAGATCCTTGATCCTGTCGAGGGCGGCGGCCATGTAGGGGTAGGCGAAGGGGCCGATGATGCAGTCGAAATAGTACCTGGTCGCCTCCGCGTAGCCCGCCTCGTCCGTGACCGAGGACCGGACGATGCCCTCGGCCGCGTAGTGGGAGCCGAAGGAATCGCAGGGGAAGAGGGTCTTCATTTCCGGACAGTAGGTGTACATGGTGTCCGGCCAGTGGAGGTTGGGCAGGACCATGAACTCCAGGGTCTTGTCGCCCAAAGACAGGGTCATCCCGTCCGTCACGGAGATGGAATTGAAGTCGGTGTTGATGATGTGCTTCAGGAACTGGATCGCCGTGCCGGTGGCGACGACCGTGATATGCGGATTCATGTCGAGGAGCTTCGCGATCGAGCCCGCGTGGTCCGGCTCCGTGTGGTCCATGATCAGATAATCGATCTGGGAGACGGAGGCCACCGACTCGATGTAGCCCACCATCTCGTCAAAAAAGGCTTCCTTGGCCGTCTCGAAGAGGGCGGTCTTCTCGCTCCCCTCCATGAGATACGAGTTGTAGGATGTACCGTACTTGGTCTCCATGATGATGTCAAACACTCTGAGGTCGGGGTCCAGGACACCGGTCCAGTACAGGTCTTGTTTGATTTTGAACGCTTTCATTCTTCTTCCTCCATCACTTTTGGGGGCGCATGGCCCCTTCGGTCAGGGTCCTGTGGGTCGGTGGTGCAGCGGCCTTGCCCTTCATTCCCGCTGGAAATGCACCCAGGGCTCTCCGCGCACAGTTCAGTAGATCGGACCCTCCCGAACGATCATGAATTGCCTATACCCTTTCAGCTTACCATGAAGTTGCCTATAAAAAAAGCGTGCTTTTCAATATATTTTTCGCATTTTTACCAAATGCTCCCCTTTCCTGTTTTCTTAACAGCTCTGGAAAACGAGGGGGAGGCGGGGCAGAGGGGGCCAAAAGATCCGTCCATACAAAATGATAACTTTGTGACAAAGAAGATACATCGTTGGCGTGATTCATACATCCCTGATAGAATGACCCTCCCCTTTTCCTGTATCATCAGGTCAACAGGTTGAGATACCTAAGGCTTGAAATAAGAAAAGGAGTATACGATCATGGCTAAAACCCCGAAAGCAAAGAACCCGGAAGCGGTAGGCTTCAAAGAAATCTTCGGCACCACAGCGCTTTCCACCAACAACGGTCTCGCCGCCGTCTTCATGTCATCCATGTTCATGGCCTTCATGACTGACTACGCGGGCCTTGGCAAGATGGGCGCCACCCTGGCCACCGTCCTGCTGCTGGCAGCCCGTATCATCGATGCGGTGGACGACCCGATCCAGGGCTTCATCATGGACAGCGGCAAGATCGGCAAGCACGGCAAGTACAAGCCCTTCTTCCTCCTCTCCATCATCATGACCACTATCGGCGTCATCCTGCTTTACAGCCTCCCGGGCGGCATCACATCCAGCGCTGTCCTGGTCACCATCTGGGTCATCTTCTTCTATCTGGTCTACGACATCGGCATGTCCTTCTACAACCAGAACCTGCTCTTCAGGACCATGACCAATGATCCGGGTGAGCGCTCCAAGCTTCTGATCGGCCCGCGTCTTTGGGTCATGATCCTGGGTATCTTCGGCTCGGCCATGGCTGCCATCGCCGTCTCCATCCAGGCTGTCACCGGCAGCTATAAGACTGCTTATATGATCCTCGCCATCGTGGTCATGCTGGTTTCATTTGTCATCTCCATCATCGGCTGGTTCCTGGTCAAGGAGAAGCATGTCGTGGAGCAGGATCCCGAGGACAAGGTCAAATTCTCCGACTTCTTTGAGCTCATGCGGACCAACAAGCCCATGATGCTCAACTTCTTCAAGAATCTCTTCACCGGCTTCATCTGGACATTCCTCTTCGCGGCTCCCATGTACTACGTAAAGTACGCCTACGCGGCTGACCTCACGACCGGCGAGGTGAACATGGAGTATTACGCCACCCTGTCCATGGTCGTCTCCCTCATGATGATGTTCCCGCTTATTCTGGGCACCATCGCCGCTAACCCTGTCCTCAAGGCCTTCAAGGGCAACTTCCTGAAAATGCACATCTTCGACCTGGGCCTGCAGGGTGTCTCCGGTCTCCTTATGTTCATCATGCAGATCCTGGGCCTTCTGGGCCGCAGCCCGGTGTTCTTCTTCATCCCCATGTTCTTGATGGCCTTCGCCGTGGGTATTGACTTCGTCCCCGGCTCCAACCTGAGCATGGAAATCATGGACTACACCATCTATAAGACCGGCAAGGACCGCTCCGCCCTGACCGGTGTTCTGGAAAAGTTCCTGGAGAAGGCCCAGAGCGCCGTGTCCTCCGCCATCGTCGGCGGCGTCCTGATTGCCATCGGCTACCAGGTCGACTCCGTCACCGGCAACTATGCCGGCGACCTGGCCAAGATGCCCACCATGCTGACCTGGATGATCGTCATCATCGGCCTTGTCCCCGCCATCCTCGCGGTCATCGGCATCCTCATCATCCGGACCTACCCGATCAATCAGTCCATGCGCCAGGATATCCAGCAGTTCATCACCACGCACCAGACCAAGAAAGAGGTCGACTGATCATACACATACGGAAGGCGCCCCGCGATAAGCGGGGCGCTGTTTTTTTTCCGCAAATATGGTATCATGTAACTGTTCATTATTATCGGGGGCCAAGCTGCTGGCCCGGGATGCTGAACAGGTATGGTATCATTAATACAATAAAGACCGGAAGGGGACGGAAAAATGGCTTCTCTGTACGACAGCTTTTCAGAGGAAGGGAAAAACAAACTCGAATATCTTCGCATCGTAAGTGAACTGTCCGGCATCTCTGTCGCGGTATGGCTCACCGGCAAGCCGCTCGCCGGGTCCTCCTGGACAAGCTGTGCGGACGGGCTGCATCCCTGCTTTTCCCACGAGCCCCTTCGCGCATCCGTGGAGGATTACTGCCGAAGAGGCCGCCCCAGCATCTATTTCGAAGCAGACCAGGTGGTTTACGGCGTCATGCCCCTCGGCTCCTATTCGCTGGCGATCGGTCCGGCCGCCATATGGGCTGTCAGCGAGGATTTCGGGGAAAGCTACGCCAAAAGCCACGGACTGAGTGCCGCTGTGCCCATGCCGAGAGTGGAGATGAACGTACTGATCCGGTACATGGACCTCATTTTCCTCCACTTCAGCGGCACGACGGTCTCCCGGGAGGAAATATCGGTCAATGCGGATATCCTGGACGCCTGGCAGCGCAGCGGGGACCTGGAGGAATACCAGCTGGAGCAGTCTGAAAGCGACCGGGAGCATACGACGGGAATCGAATTTGAGAACAAGCTGCTCATGGCGGTCCAAAAAGGAGACGCTGCCGAGCTCAAGGCCTTGCTTTTCGGCTCGACGCCGGATTACGGGGAGATCGGGTCCTTCTCCGATGAGAAGAACAAGGAAAATGAATACCTTGCCGTCTCCGTCATCGCCCTGATGACCAGGGCAGCCGTCGCGGGCGGCGCGCCGACAGAGACCGCGCACGAGCTGGGGGATGTGTATCTGAAGAGGCTGGCCAGAGCCGTGCTCCGCGGGGAGCCCTTCCTGTCCCTGTCCTACAACGCCATGTTCGAATTTACCGAGCTGGTCAGGCGCGCGAGGGAGGAGAAGAGCTCTGTCTCGTATGTGGACGCCTGCAAGGAATACATCGAGAAGAACCTGCGCAAGAATCTGCAGGTCAGTGACATTGCCCCCGCCCTTGGGCTGAGCCGGACCTACCTCTCCCGGCTCTTCAGCCAGGCGGAGGGAATCACCATCCAGCAGTACATCCAGAAGGAGAAATGCCGCCACGCCGCCCAGATGCTCCAGTACTCCGACTACTCCATCTCCATGATCGCCCAGTATTTCGGCTTCTCCTCCCAGAGCTATTTCGGCTCCTGCTTCCAGACCTGGTACGGGATGACGCCCAACGCCTACCGCCGGGAACACCACTGAGATTGGTACATCGTTGACACAATTGGCACACCGCTTATAGATTGACGGACAGCTCTTCCGTTACAATAAAACCACAGGTAAAGATACGCGTTACCGCGGTTTTATTGGAACGGAGGAGTTGTTTTTATGACCAGGATATTTGCCCCCACAAGCCCGGAAATCACGAGCCGGGAAATGAAGAACACAGAGAGAGTCCGCAGGATCGCCGCCGAAGGCATGGTCCTTCTGGAGAACAAAGGCGTCCTTCCCCTGAAGGCCGATGGGAGATCCCTGGCTGTATATGGAAACGGCGTGCGCCGCATGGTCAAGGGCGGCACCGGCTCCGGTGACGTCAACTCCCGGACAGTCGTCAACATTGAGCAGGGCCTCGAGAGCGCGGGCTTTCAGATTGCCACGAAGAACTGGCTGGACCGCTTCGATGCGGCCTGCACGGAATACGGTGCACAGTACATGGCTGAGTTCCAGGCTATTCTGAAGGAACAGGGCTGGGCCGGCGTCAACTGGGCGCTGGAGAATCCCTACCGCGATCCCGACGTGCCGGCCATCTTACCGGAAGATCTCCAGGGGACCGATCGGAGCCTGGCCCTCTACGTGATCGCCCGCACATCCGGCGAAGGGGCTGACAGAAAAGAGACCCCCGGCGACTATGAGCTGTCGGAGCGGGAGATCGAGAACCTGAAGACCCTGACCGCCTGGTACGAGCACACGGTCGTCATTCTCAACGTGGGCGGCGTCATCGACACCAAATTCCTCCGGACCCGCCAGGGCATCGACGCGGTCCTCCTCATGAGCCAGCCGGGCTGCGCCGGCGGCCATTCTCTGGCGGATGTCCTCACCGGCAGGATCGCCCCCGGCGGGCGCCTGACCGCCACCTGGGCGGAGGATTACTCCGACTACCCCTTCGCCGACAGCTTCAGCTATCTCAGCGGCGACCTGGACGACTCTTACTACCGCGAGGGCATCTATGTGGGTTACCGCTGGTTCGACAGCTTCAATATCCGCCCCGCCTACCCCTTCGGCTACGGAAAGTCCTATACGGACTTCACGATGACCGTTAAAAGGACCCAGATCTGCGGTGACTCCATCCGCGTGAGTGTCCTGGTGAGGAACGCCGGCACCGAGTACACGGGCCGGGAGACCGTACAGGCCTATGTGTCCCAGCCGCAGGGCAAGCTGGACAAGCCCTACCAGGTCCTGGCCGGCTTTGCCAGGACAGGCGAGCTCGCTCCCGGTGAGGAGGAGACCGTGGAAGTGGACTTCCCCATCTGCTCCCTGGCCTCCTATGACGAGGAGAGGGCGGCCTACGTCCTTGAGCAGGGAACGTATTACATCCGCGTCGGCAGCCACTCACGCAATACCCACATCGCGGCTGCGCTGGAGCTGGACGAGACGGTCGTCACCGAGCAGGTGGAAAATAAAGTCCGTCCCGACTGCGACCTGAACGTCGTCCATGCTGACCCGGACAGGTTCTACACCTATCCCTCCGAAAATGCCGAGAAGGCAGCGGCACCGCAGCTGGAGGTCATTTCCGCCACTATTCCCACCCGGACGGCGGATTACAGCGCCGCGCCCGCGGAGCTCCGGACGGACAAGATGGCTCCCGTCACGCTCGAGGATGTGGTAAATGGTAATGCGACGCTGGATGACCTGACGGCCCAGCTCGGCATTTCCGAGCTGGCCGCCCTTGTGGTCGGCGCCTCCCGCGGCGGCTTCGGCGGGATCTCCACGGTCGGGGCAGCCTCCAACTCGGTCCCCGGCGCCGCCGGAGACACCACCAGCGAGCTGGCGGACAAGTACGGCATCACCAACCTGGTCCTGGCCGACGGCCCTGCCGGCCTGCGCCTGTCCCGGATTTTCGTGACCGACGACCAGGGCAATGTCATCCCCGGTCTCGGGGAGAGCGCCTTCGGCAACCTCTTCGAGATGCTCGGAGTGCCTTCTGCCCAGCGTCCGGAGAACGCGGTGGACCACTATCAGTACTGCACGGCGATCCCCATCGCCACCCTGCTGGCCCAGACCTGGGATCCGGCCCTCATCGAGGAGGCCGGCGATATCGTGGGCGGCGAGATGGAAGAGCTGGGCGCCGACCTCTGGCTCGCCCCCGGCATGAACATTCACCGCAACCCCCTCTGCGGCCGCAATTTCGAGTATTACGCCGAGGATCCGGTGCTTTCCGGCCTGATGGCCGCCGCCATGACCCGGGGCGTCCAGTCCCACCCCGGCGTGGGCACCACCATCAAGCACTACTGCTGCAACAATCTGGAGGACAACCGCCTGCACTCCGACAGCGTGCTCAGCGAGCGCGCGCTGCGGGAGATCTACCTGCGGGGTTTCGGCATCGCCATCCGCGAGAGCCAGCCGCTGTCCATCATGACCAGCTACAACCTCGTCAACGGCGTC
>CACXEL010000353.1 GCA_902766655.1 uncultured Lachnospiraceae bacterium
AGTGCGCCTCCAGGGACTCGAACCCTGGACACCCTGATTAAGAGTCAGGTGCTCTACCAGCTGAGCTAGAGGCGCTTGCGTTATTTCTTGACGCGAATGTTATTATAACCACAAGCCCTGTGAAATGCAAGCACTTTTTTAAAATTTTTAAAAAATTTTTTAGAGGCCGGCAAAAGCCCGGCAGACGGAAAATCCGTCTGCCGGGCTTGGAATGTTAGCCGGATCGGCCTGTGAGATCAGGCGATGACTTCCTTGATCAGGTTCTCAAAGGTGGCCGGGTCCATGGCGCCGATGGCCTGCTTGACCATCTGGCCGTCCTTGAAGAAGAGGAAGTTGGGGATGGACATGACGCGGTAGCGGCGGATGACGCCGCCGTCCTCGTCCACGTCAAGCTTGCAGACCTTGAGCTGGCCGGCGAACTTGTCGCTCATGACTTCGAGGATGGGAGCCATGGCCTTGCAGGGGCCGCACCAGGTGGCGAAGCAGTCGAGCAGGACGGGCTTGTCTGACTTCAGGACTTCATTTTCAAATGTATCGGTCGTGACAACAGTAACCATATGTGTTCCTCCTTCACTTAAATATCGGCCTCATAGAGGGCGATCAGCTTGCAGATCTTGTTGCCGAGAGCAGAGAATTTTCGCTCATATTCCGTCAGGATGTTCTCAGCGTTCATCACGACGTCCCTGTGCAGGTCAGTGGTCCTGGCCAGCAGGAGCCAGCCCGGCGACTCTGCGATCTCCTCCAGGGAGAAGTCGAAGAGGTCGCGGTTGTCCGTCTTGAACTCCAGGATTCCCCCGTCGGCCAGGATCTTCTCGTAGATCGCCAGGAAGGTGCGGCTGGTGAGCCTCCGCTTGGCATGGCGGGCTTTGGGCCAGGGGTCCGAGAAATTCAGGTAGAGTCCGGCTACCTCACCTGGTGCAAAGACCTCCGGGAGGGCAGCGGCGTCCATACGGATGAAATGCAGGTTGGCGGGCGCCTTGAAGGGAACCTCCTCTTCCTTCCGCGCATCCTCCTCCATCAGGGAGGCGGGGTCATGCGCCTTCTTGCCGGCCATCTTTTCACAGGCCCGGTAGAGGACGCTCTCGTACCGCTCGATGCCGATGTATTCATTTTCAGGATGGCGGGCGGCCAGCTCCATGATGAAGCGGCCTTTGCCGGTGCCTACTTCCAGAAAGAGGGGCTTGCCTGAAAATGAAGCCCACTTCCCCCGCATGGCCATCGGATCATGGATGACGTAGGGGCTTGCTTCAACGATTCCTTTTGCTTCGGGTATATTTCTCAGTCTCATGCACCTCATTTTACAATGAAGCGGGCAGGAATGCAAGGAGAGACTTGCACGCCTGGACTTGTCAAAATGTCATATAAATCGTGCGGGAAACTTCCACTTTAATGCAGTTGAATTTGCATCTGAGGTTGAGTAAAATGTAATTATTCAACACCGGAAAGTATGTGCGGAACCTGCTGAATGGCTTGTTCCACAGCCTTTATCACATATGATCTCCGGGCGGCCGGGGCAAAAAAGCGCCTCTGACCGCCGGCGGCAAGGGAGATCCTGGATCCCGGACCCGGGCGTTGACTATTGTTCAAGAAGTAAGCAAATGGGACAAAGATCATTTATCTACTGGAGGCTTTATGGACATTAAAGCGGTTTTAAAGAAGTTTCTTGAGATTTACGGCGGGACGGAGGAGGATGTCAAGACCTTCTTCGCGCCGGGACGCGTAAATCTGATCGGTGAACATACGGACTACAACGGCGGCCACGTCTTTCCCTGCGCCCTGACGCTGGGCACCTACGGCGCTGTCAGGAAGCGCAGCGACAGGCGCCTCCGCTTCTTCTCCCTGAATTTTGAGAAGTCCGGGATCTACGAGAACACCCTGGACAAGCTGGAGCCGGTCCTCGGCAAGAGCCGCCGCTGGTCGGCCTATCCGGAGGGCGTGATCTGGACATTCATGCAGAAGGGCTATGAGATCCCCTGCGGCCTGGACATCGCTGTGGGCGGTGACATTCCCAACGGTTCCGGCCTCTCCTCCTCGGCCTCCCTGGAGGTCCTGACCGGCATCATGGTCCGCGATACCTTCGGATTTGCGGATGTCACGGACGTCGACCTCGCCCTCTTCGGACAGTACGGCGAGAACAACTATAACGGCATGCAGTGCGGCATCATGGACCAGTTCGCCTCCGCCATGGGGCGGAAGGACAGGGCCATCTTCCTGGACACCAACACGCTCAAGTACGATTATGCGCCGCTTGAGCTGGGCGATGCCTCCATCGTCATCATCAATTCCAAGGTCAAGCACTCCCTGGTCGGTTCCCCCTACAACGACCGCCGGAACGAGTGCGCCAAGGCCCTCAAAATCTTCAAGAAGGCAGTGGATATCAGTTCCCTGGGCGACATGAGCGCCGACCAGTTCGAGACCTACAAGGACCTCCTGGGCGTGGGCAGCGTCGTGGAGCGCCGGGCCCGCCACGCGGTCTACGAGAACCAGAGGACCATTCAGGCGGTCAGCGCCCTCCGGGCCAACGACATCGAGCGCTTCGGCAAGCTCATGAACGCCTCCCACGACTCTCTCCGGGACGACTACGAGGTCTCCTGCGAGGAGATCGACCTCCTGGTCAGGCTGGCCCGCGAGGTCAAGGGCGTCTACGGCAGCCGGATCACCGGCGGCGGCTTCGGCGGCTGCACCGTCAGCATCGTCTCCAACGACGCCATCGACAATTTCAAGGCCCACGTGGGCAGCCTTTACCTTGAAAAGACCGGCATCGAGGCCGAATTCTACGTGGTGTCCGCCGGTGACGGCGTCCGCGCGGTCCGGTGAGAGAGGAGAGACACTATGCTGAATACGGCCATTAAAAAACTGGTTACCTATGGACTTGAGACGGGCCTTATTTCTGAAAATGAGCGTTTCTACGCCACCAACCTCCTGCTCGACTGTTTCCGGGAGGAGTATTACGAGGACCCGGAGGAGGATTTTGAAAATGTAGACCTGGAGTCCACTCTGGCGGAGCTCCTCGACGAGGCGGTCAGCCGCGGGATCATTGAGGACAGTATCGGCTATCGCGACCTCTTCGACACCCGGCTCATGAACTGCCTGACGCCCAGGC
>CACXEL010000354.1 GCA_902766655.1 uncultured Lachnospiraceae bacterium
CCGGCTACGGAGCCGGTGTTGGTGACGGTGACGTCGAAGGAGATGGCGTCGCCGTTGTCGGCGAAGTTCTCAATCTTCTCATCAAAGGAGGTGTAGGAGAGGCCGTAGCCGAAGGGATACTGGACAGCATCCTCGAAGTTGATGAGGCCTTCCTCGGCGGCTGTCTCGTAGAACTTGTAGCCTACGTAGATGCCCTCCACGCAGTTCACGAATGCCAGGTTGCCTTCGTAAGCCTGGTCCTTGTCGGCGATGGTCTGCTTGAGATCATCGACATTGGTGAAGGAGAAGTTGCCGAAGTTGTTCCAGGTCGGTGTGGCGGTCAGATCCTTCACGAAGGTATCGACGGTCTTGCCGGAGGGGTTGACGGAGCCGTTCAGAATCTCGCCGAGGGCTGCGAAGCCGGTGTTGCCGGCGCCCGGGGAGAGGATGACGGCGCCGATGGAGTCATACTCATCGACCCAGCCAAGCTCCATGGCGTTGTTGGCGTTGATGATGACGATGACCTTGGAGAACTCGGAGCAGACCTTGTCCAGCATCTGCTCCTCAGTGACGGAGAGCTCCAGATAGGTCTCGCCCGCCTCGAAGTCGTCGTAGCTGCCGTTGTTGGTGTAGGAAGCCTTGTAGTAGTTCATGGACTCCGGCCTCACGGAGACCTCGGCGGACATATCGTAGGTGCCGTCGATGACAGCCTTCATGTCGGTCGGAAGGTCAGCGCCTTCACCGCCGGAGCGGGAAATGACGACAACGGCCGTGTCGGAGAAGGACTTGGCGGCGCTCATGACGTCATCGGTGTACACGTCGACAGTCGGCTCCGGCAGTGTCCAGTCCTGAGAACCCATGGCGATGGTCGGGCGGTCTGTGCGATAGTCTGTGTAGATCTTGGAGAGGTCTTCATTTGGCGAATATCCCGCGTCCTTGAGGGAGCCGAGGATGCCGACCGCGGTGGAGGCATCGGAGGAGCCGGAGCCTGTGCCGCCGAAGATGGGGTTGGTGGATGCCCAGCCGAAAACGTTCAGGGCTTTCACGTCGGAGGAAAGAGGAAGAAGTCCGTCGTTCTTCAGAAGGACGATACCTTCCTCGCCGACCTTCCTGATGACGTCCTTGGAGGCCGCGACCGTCTCGTCGGAGAGCTCGATCTTGGAGGAGTTGAGGAACTGGGAAACATTGTTCTTCATCGGGCCGTAGCAGATCGCATTGACGAGGATGCATACGATGGCGATGAAGGCGAGCACCGCCTGCCAGCGCACGAAGCCGGGGTGCTTTTTCGAGATCTTGCCGGCGATGATCAGGACGACGATCATGGCGACCAGGGCCGCAAGGATGCCGTAAATGTAGCCGGAGAGCGTCGTCAGGTAGCTGGTCAGGTCAGCTTCACTGACGCCCATCCCGTAGAAGATGGGACCGATGATGCTTTGGATAAAACCTATCATTTTCTTCCTCCCTTTGTGAAAAATATGGTTCCTGCCGGGTTCTGACTTCCGGCTGCTTTAACCCCGGACAGGCTTCTCAGGGCCCTGTCCCGGATAATGCACATGATTGATCTTCCGGCCTGTCAGTCTTTATAAGAGAATTCCCGATATGGACTCCGCGATTGACAGAATCATGGATATTTTATCACAAATAATCAGAACAGTCTTTCCTCTGTCGCAAACAGTCACTCTCCTGTCACAAACTGACAGATCCTCACCTGACAGGAATCAGGATCTTAAGCTCGAACAGGCCATCCTGCCAGGTAAAGGTGGCCGTACCGCCGTACTTCTCGGCCGTGCGGAGAATGCTCTTCACCCCGTAGCCGTGTTCCCGCCGATCCTTCCTTGTCGTGACCGGCAGCCCGTTCTTCATGGGGACCTCCCTGTCGCAGTTGTTGACCATCATGATGAAAATGAAGCCATTCTTTTCCAGCACCTCCAGGTGGATCATCCGCTTGTCCGCATCCTCCACCATGGTCAGGTGCTCGATGGCATTGTCCAGGGCATTGCCGAAAATGGTGCAGATGTCGGACACGTGGAGCGGGGCAAGCACGGCCCCGTCGCAGACACAGGTGAAATTGATTTTATTTTTCTTAAGGTCCATGGACTTGCCGGCTATGACCGTGTCGAGGACCGGGTTCCCGGTCTGACGCTCGGGCCGATATTCACTGACCTCCTGCTCCAGCTGATCGACCCACTCCGCCTTCCGCACCGGGTCGATCTCCGCTTTCATGCCCGCGATCTGGTGCTTCAGGTCGTGGTACTTGATATTGATCATCTCTATGCTCTGCTGAAAGGTCCTGTACTGCTCATACTGATGCTTCAGGACCTGCTCCAGAAGGAGAAGCTCGCGTTCACGCCTCATGTTCCCCAGGCCCACGTGGTAGGCGAAAAGGATCGCGATGCCGCTGACATCCGACAGAGCACGGATGATCATGATGTCCTCGGCCAGGGGACCGTCAATGGGCGCGTCCCTGAGGACAATGCCCACATTGCTGACCGTGAATACCAGAAGAGCCGTAAAGAGTACGACCACCATCTCCCCCATGCCGACACGCTTGTCCTCCGCCTGCCAGGAGGATACGAATGGCCTCAGGAGATGCATGCCAAATATGGCAGCAGTGTACACTGCTGCCATAAGTCCAAGTCTCTGAAGGCTGTAAGGTCCGAAAGAACGGAGCAGGTAATAATCCGGCAGCTGCTCCAGGGAGGCCATGAACTCCGCGCAGACAAAGGAGAACATGGTGTAGTAGACCGAGGATGTCAGGTCCAGCGTCGTAGTGATCCTGTAGAAGCTTATCATGAAGCATACAGCCAGAGCCATACAGGGCAGCCACATAAAGAGGGGCACGTCGGCCGTCAGGATCATAAAGGCGCTCTGCAGCACCGTAAACAGCAGGGAAATGAGGACAAACCGCACACCCGTCACCTTGCGCTCCAGCGTCACAACTCCATAGATCACGGCCATACTCTCCGCCAGGGCGGTGTAGAGCCTGGGAATATCATAAAGCTTCATCCCATCTTCCCCATATACTCGGCCAGAGCGGCCATGAATTCATTTTTCCGGGCCCGGGCTATCGGCAGACTGTCGCCGTCCACCAGGCAGCAGCCGTCGCGGATGCCCCTGACATGCTTAAGATTGACCAGGTACCCCTTGTTGCTGCGGAAAAAGTTGCTCGGCAGGAGCTTTTCTTCCGCGTCCGCCATCCGTCCCCGGACCTGGTAGGTTCCGCCGATGCAGTGGTAGACGAGACTGTGCCCCTGACTCTCCACATAGCAGATATCGTCGGTGCTGAGGCAGACCATGCCGTTCGACAGAAGCAAAGTCAGCGTATGAACGGTCTGCCGGGCAACCCTCCGGAAGGCTCTGTCCATTTTCCTGGAAAAGGAAAAGTAGTCCACCGGCTTTACGACATAGTCCAGGGCATCCACCTGGTAGCCCCGGATCGCGTAATCCGCCCGGCTCGTGATGAACATGATCACGACCTTATCATCCCGCTCCCTGATCTTCTCTGCGGCGGACATGCCGTCCATCCGGGGCATCTGGATGTCCATGAGGATCACGTCGGCGCTCTCCTGTCTGCCCTCCGCGATCTCATCGCCATCCATGTACCGGACAATACGGATTGGAACACGTTTCTCCGCTTCATACCGTTTCAGATAATCCGTAAGCTGCCCGGCGTAATAATCCTCATCCTCAACTATGGCCACTGTGTACATTCGTTCCTCCTGATACTGCGCGAAGCCTTCATTTTCATGCCTATACTGAATCGCTCACAGCCAGGGCGCCTCACCGACCCTGCTGCCGGTAGCCTGCAGACACCGGATAGCGGAACACATTGCATAACATCAATAATTATAGCACATATCGACAAGTCAGGCGAGCGGAACGCATATAATCATCGGCCGCGGCAGAAGGCACGTGGAGCCACGACCCTTTCATCCGCATTGCTTCCTTCGAAGTCCCTTTGAGAGAAGTCCCAAAAAACGGGAAATTACGCTTTCCATGTTTTTACCCGTTCCAAATAATGCTATAATGTAATATCAGTTATTATTTCCCGGGCAGCCGGAGGAAAGAGGTAGAAGATGGTGCAGACGTACGGTCAGAGCCCCGATGGGGCCCTCACCCCCACCCTGATCGGCTTCAACACAGGAGGCCACCTGATGGATTTTGCCGTGACCCGGACCCAGACCCTGGGCGTGCCCAAGCTGGTCCTCGGGACCGTCGAGCCCGTCACGGGCGGACTTGCCTACACCGACCGCGGCCGGGCCTACGCCCGGATCAACGCCCGGCCCGTGATGGGCCAGGCTATCCTGCGTGACGGAGACGTCCTGTCCTACCGGACCGGGCCCGAGGATGATGCACCGATGATCCTGAAGCTGGCCCTGACCATGCGGGATGAGAAGAAGCTCACCTGGAGCAAGCTCCCCCTGGGCGCCTCCCTCCCCTTTATCAGCATAAACGAGACCCTCCGCGACCTCAGGATCAGTAATTTCAAGGAGACCTACTCCCAGTATTATTTCCGCCGCACTGAGGACGGCTACAGCTTCAAGTCAAATGACAACACCCTCCTGACTGCCATCGACGGTGTCTTCCTGCCCGGCGAGGTGGCCCTGCCGCCCTCCTCCCTGGTCCGTGCCGGTGAGATCTGGTATTACTACACCGGCCGTCTCCTCTGGATAGGCTCCGCGCTGCCCATCAGGCTGCGGTCCGGAAAAAGTCCGGAGGCCAATTCCCAGCCGGTCGCGCCTTCGCCCGTCGTCACGGATATACCCGACCTGGGCGTTCGGTCCATGCCGGTCATGCCGGACTTTACAAAAGTATCGGCACAGGGCCCGGAACGTGTGGTACAGGCCAGGTCGTCGTGGACGACACCTGTAAATCCACCCGCTCATGAGGTGCCGGTCATGCAGGCAGTGCCAAAAGAACCGGTCATACAGGCGGTACCAGAAGGACCGGCCCCGCAGACTGCACCTAAAGAACCGGCCCCACAGACTGCACCTAAAGAACCGGCCGCGCAGGCTGCACCTAAAGAACCGGCCGCGCAGGCTGCACCTAAAGAACCGGCCCCGCAGACTGCACCTAAAGAACCGGCCCCGCAGACTGCACCTAAAGAACCGGCCCCGCAGACTGCACCTAAAGAACCGGCCCCGCAGGCTGCGCCGATAGAGTCTGTCATGCAGGCAGTGCCCGCCGGGCCGACCGTCCGGACGGCAGCAGAACCTTCGACCACACGGTCTGCAGAGAACACAGCGAAGGTCCCTGCGGCTGAGACATCTTCGATGGAAGCTGCCGCATCAAAAACTCCGATTCCGGCAGAAGCGGCGGAGCCGCCGGCCGTATCC
>CACXEL010000355.1 GCA_902766655.1 uncultured Lachnospiraceae bacterium
GCATCCTCGATGATAAACGGAACGATGTTGTGCCGCAGGCACTCTTTCAGGGAAATCAGCCTGCCAACTCGTCCGTTTCCATCCTGAAACGGATGAATATACTCAAAATCGGCATGAAGGGCAATCACGTCTTCTATCGTAGCATCCTGCTTTGCGTTGTATGCCTCAAGCAGAGCTTTCATTATCTCCGGAACATCCTTCGGCTTCGCAGTTTCTCTCCCGCCGACCATGTTCGCCCGTCTCTTATAATCTCCGACAGCAAACCATGCCAGACGGGAGTCAGCGGTATCGTGCTTGAGAATATAGTGCAGGTGCTTGATGATCTCTTCGCTCAACTCTTCCTCCGCCACATCGATTACGTAATCAATCGCCCGAAAATGATGAACCGTCTCCAGAATGTCATCCACGGGAATTCCGTCTCCGACATCTATCGTATTGGTTTCAAAAATCAACCTTGTCTGGTCCTCTGACAGCTTACTTCCTTCGATGTGGTTCGAGTTATATGTCATTCGCACCTGCAGCTCATGATAGAGACCGCCGGATATTTTTGCCTCCTTCTCATCACGCAGGATCTGCAGGATTACATTATCTGAGATCTCACGGTACAGATCGGCCGGATCACAGGCAAGATAATCCGCGATTTTTGCCATTGTTCTGGCAGAAAGCTTTTCACCTTTTGCTATCTTGGCAATTGTTCTGGATGAAATACCCAAAACCTCTGTCAGGTCAGATTTATTGATGCCCTTTACCCGTAGTCTCTCATTCAGACCTTCATAGGAAAACATCACACCACTCCTTCCAGCTGAATCTTTACTTATTATATCTAAATCGCATCATAAAGTAAAGATATTTGCATGAATTCCCTACAAAAGTAAAGATTCGATTCTTTGGCCTTATCGGTTTATAGCGAATGCCGTTGACTGGCATCCGCTCAGAGATCCTTGGCCCGGCTATTCGTACAGTCGTTCAAACTCCTGCATCCCCCTGCCTCACAGCTCCAATCTCATATACACAAGCTCCTGGTATCCTGACAGGCGGGATTTGAAGCCCCTCGGGTTCCTGCCAAATTCTACAAAGCCCGCCTTTTTATACATATCGATGGCCCGGCTGTTGTCCGCGACCACATTCAGCTCCATCTGTTCATATCCTGCTTTTTTGGCGCACTCGATACAGGCCTCCATAAGGGCCCGGCCGATCCCGAGGCCCCAGTATGCCTGATCGACGCTGATCCCGAAATCCACCCTGTGGCGGACCTTGTACTTTTCTCCCATGGAGTCAATCCCGGCCAGGCCGGCCACATACCCGTCCACTTCAGCCATGATCAAGATTTCGCCTGCGCTCTCTGTCCTGCCCTTCAGGAACTGAGCCTCCTGCTCCGCCGTGACGTGAGATTCATCCGGGTATGCGAGAAGGTTGTCCGTCTGCTCATGGGTCAGGATATAATTGTCCAGGACAGCCCTGCCGTCCTTTTCCGTCCCGTTCCGCAGGGTGCAGGTCCTGCCGTCTTTCAAGGTGATTGTCTTCCTGTATTCCATAGTGACCTCCTTTCTTCCTCATTCCTCGTCGCTGCACTTGCCGCTCCGGATATCATCCGGCCACACCTGTTATGGCAATACTGTCAGCCTCCACATGGCAGCTGTAATACGCGACCTGCACGCCTGCTTTCGCGGCGCGCGCCAGGGCCAGCCCGAACTCCGGCTGTGTGACGTCATTCGGAAAGACCGTATGGATCCCGTTCATCTGGATCACAAATGCGATCTGGCAGTGATACCCTTCCTTCGCCGCGGCGGCCAGCTCTTCCAGGTGCTTCACGCCGCGCTCCGTCGGGGCATCCGGAAAGAGTCCGATGCCGCGCTTCCGGTCCGCTGCCAGTGTGCATCCCTTCACTTCCGTCAGGTATTTTTCTCCCCGGCTCTCCATGTAAAAATCAAATCTGGAATCACCGAAAGTATACTCAGGCCTCACCACATCGTAATTCATACTCATGAGATGCTGCTTCATCAGTTGATTCGGCACAAGACTGTCAATGTTGACCCATTTCAGCTCCGGTTCATAGACGGAAATGAGATCATACGCCGTCTTCCGCTTCGGATCCGACGCTCTCTGCAGCGTGACAGCCGCCTTCGGGACCAGCAGCTCCCCAAGGCGCCCGGTATTCTTGACGTGGACCCGCTCCGTCTTTCCGTCGATGAGGACCTCGGCGACAAAGCGGTTCACCCTGCGCACAAATATGCCCGGAACAGAATTCTCATATCGGATCATGGGGCCTTACCTGCTCATCGTCCTTTCTGCCTGTCTTCATTTTCAGCGAAACCCCAGGCAGGCTCCGTCTGTCATTGCTCATTCTCTCTTATATCATAAAACTTCTCTTCTGACCACAGAAAAAGACGCCCCGCCGCACAGGCGGAGCGTCCTTTTCTGTCAGACATGTTATTTATAATGTATCGATCGCCACTCTCTCCAGAGCGATTCCGGCCTTGTAGGCCTTCATGAACTTTTCAAACCCTGCCTGCTCCTCCTCGCTGGCCATGAGCGTCGTCTCGGGCAGACCCGCGAAGACCCTGGTATTCAGGTAGTCCTGCAGCGTCTCGCCGGGCTTCCTGCAGTTCTTGTAGGCGCCGAGCAGCGCGATGCCCCAGGCACCGCCCTCACCGGCCGTCTCCATGACCGTCACGGGCGCGCTGATCGCGGCGGACAGATACCGCTGCGCGACGCCGGGTGTCTTGAACATGCCGCCGTGTCCCATTAAGCGGTCGATCTGAATGCCCTCGTCGCGGGTCAGGAAATCCATACCCATCCGGACGGCGCCGAGAGAAGTATAGAGGTGGGCTCTCATGAAGTTGGCCAGGTTGAATTTGCTGTCCGGCCTTCTCACAAAGAGCGGAC
>CACXEL010000356.1 GCA_902766655.1 uncultured Lachnospiraceae bacterium
CAGGGATGAGGACGCGGACGCCATCCTCTATCGGATGGCCCAGTCCGACCGCTACAGGGAAGGCCAGCTCATGGACTACATCAGACCTGAAGGCGATGCTCCCTTCTCGGCTCTCACCGTCGCCCTGGACGACGGGACCAGCTTTATAGGCTACGCCGTGAAGGTCTCCGACCTGGACGGCTTCAAGCGCGTCTTCGACGGCAGCTGCACCGTCACACCGGCCCACCGCGAGGCAGTCCTCTACGCGGAGGAAATCCTCTCCCGCAAGCGGTCCCTCTGCCGGCTCGGCGGTGTCGGAGGAGGCGGCACCCTTGCCCTCTACGCAGCCGCCATGTGCCGGGACGACTTAAAACCCGCCGTGCTCATGGTCTATGCCGGCGACGGCCCCGGGCCTGCCCCGGATTTGCTCCCGCCATCCGCCAGGAACCTCATGAAGAACCGGTGCACCGTCATCCTTCCGGAGTACAGCGTCGCCGGCACCCTCTTCACCCCGGACACCAGGCCTCTCATCGTAAAGAGCACCGCCCGGGGCATCCTCCAGGCCGATCCCATGACCTGGCAGGTGGAGAGCGACCATTTCGTCACAGTCCGCCGCCACGACAGGGAGAGCGCCGCCTGCAGCGAAATCCTGGACGCATGGATCGAAGCCTCCTCCCAGGAGGACCGGACTCAGTTCATAAACGATCTCTTCGGCGCCCTCAGGCTGAACGGCGCCAGGACCCTGGAAGATATTACCGGCAGCGGTCTGGACGGCTTCTACACCGTTCTCCGCTCTCTGACCACCTCCGAGAAGAGGATCCGGATCGTGGCAGGCGTCCAGCTGAACGCCCTTTTTGCCAGGCTCCGCGTCATCCGGCCCGGCGAGGTCTTAAGCTCCACCGAGTCCCTCTTCGCACTGGCTCTCCTTGCCCTGGGGCTGGTCCTCATCCTGGCTCCCGAGAGCTCCTTCCGGCTGATCGGATTCACGGTATCCGCTGTCGTCCTCATCTTCAGCATGCTGCGGCTTCTCATGGTCTCGACCCGGGAAATGAGTCCCGCGGCCAAACGCCGCCAGGTCCTCATCTACACGCTTCTCCTGTGCGTCTCTGCCGGCTTCGGCAGCAACCTGGACCGCCTGCCTCTGGCGACCGGCCTCATCGTGGGCGCACTCTTCATCGGGATCGCCCTGATCATCCTGGTCCGTCTGATCCGCGGCCGGGAAATGACGCCCGTCACCACCGCTCTCGGCATCCTGGCCCTCATACTGGCCGCCATCGGCGTCGTCTGCGCCTCCGCCTCCTCACTCCTGGCCGGAAGGTCCGGGAGCCTCGGGTTCGTGCTGGTGATCATTTCCCTGATCCTCCTCATCCACGGGCTGGTCATGAATGCGGAGCTTCACGCGGACGGGACGATATGAAAAAGGGCAGCCGCCCGCATGATCCAATAAAACAAGAAGGCTCAAAGACATCCGTCTTTGAGCCTTTTTTTGGCATTTTATGAAAGCCGTTCTCTCTATACCACAAGGTGCAGCAGCCTGGTCGCCAGGGTGAAATAGACGAGCAGGGAGATGGCGTCCACGATGGTGGTGATCAGAGGACTGGCCATGACCGCGGGGTCGAACCCGATGGCTTCCGCCACCATGGGGAGGGTCGAGCCGATGCTCTTGGCGATGAAAACGACCATGACCAGGGTGAGGCAGACGACAGCCGCCACGCGCATCTCCACGCGGTCGAGGAGCATGAGCTTGACAAAGTTGGCCGCTGCCAGCGTCAGGCCGCAGAGGCAGGCGACCCGGATCTCCTTCCAGACCACGGAAGGCAGGTTTTTCAGGTGGATCTCATCCAGCGAGAGTCCGCGGATGACGGAGACGCTGGCCTGGGAGCCGGCGTTGCCGCCCGTGTCCATGAGCATGGGAATGTAGGCTGTCAGGACCACATAAGCCGACAGGGCGCTCTCGAACCGGGTGATGATGGATCCGGTGAAGGTGGCCGAGAGCATGAGGAAGATCAGCCAGGGCATTCTCTTCCTGTAGGTCTCGAAGATGCCCGTGCGGATGTAGGGCTTCTCCGAGGGAATGATGGCGGCCATCTTCTCGATATCCTCCGTGGCCTCCTCTTCCAGAATATCGACCACGTCGTCGATGGTGATAATGCCGACCATGCGGTCCTCGTTGTCCACGACGGGCATGGCGATGAAGTCGTACTTCTGGAGCATATGGGCGGCCTCTTCCTGGTCGTCCCTGGTGTTGACGCTGATGACGTGGTCGTCCATGATGTCGCCGATCAGAGCGTCGCCCGGCTGGATCAGCAGGTACCGGAGCGTCACCGTGCCCAGCAGCTTTCTGGTCCGGTCAAGGACGTAGCAGACGTTGGCGGTCTCGGAGTCGAGGCCCAGTCTGCGGATCCGCTCGATGGCCTGGTCCACGGTCATGTCGGCCTTGAAGTCAATGTACTCCACGGTCATGACGGAGCCGGCGGAGTCATCCGGGTATTGGAGCAGCTGGTTGACGTCTTTCCTCGTATCGGGGCTGGCGTTGGCCAGGAGCTTCTTTACAATGTTGGCGGGCATTTCATCCAACAGGTCCGCCGCGTCGTCGGAGTAGAGGTTGTCGATGATGGCGCTCGCTTCCTTGGTGGACAGAGACATGATGATGAACTGCTGGGTGTCGTCCTCAAGGAAGGGAAATACGTCAGCTGCCATGTCCTTCTTGAGGATCCGGAAGATCTTGAGCTTGTCCTCGTCCTCCATCTCCTCCATAGCTGCGGCCAGGTCGGCGGACTGCATTTCCTCGACCATCTCGCGAAGCTCCGCAAAGCGACGGCTCACCATGAAATCCAGCAGAATTTTAGTGTAATCATTCTTTTTCTCTTCCATAGCATTTCCTCCATATGTAGTTTTATGCGCGTACTTCGCGGGTGTCCGTCCGCGTCCTGGCTCTGTTTGATGCCGGACTTCATAAAACCACCTCCTTTCGAAAATGCCTTCTCGCTGCCCGCCCGCAGGCGGATCCATATCATCCGAGACGCGCCAGGGCGTCCTGCGCGTTCTCGGCCGTCACTCTCCTGTACTCGCAGACAGAGAGATGTCCCGAGTAGGTGCCTTCCAGGTATCCTGCCGCCGCTTCGGCTGCCTTGGCCGCTTCTCCGGCGTAATCCCTGGTCACCGTTCCGCTGATGGTGCCGGCCTGCACGGCCTCAATGCCGCCCTTCGCGGCGTCTCCGCCGATGATGAAGAGGTCGGTTCCCACCTTTCTTCCGCTCTCGGCAGCCGCGTCGGCGGCGCCGAGGGCCATGTTGTCATTTCCGCAGATTATGATCTCTGCCTGGGGGCCGAACTGCCCCAGGGCGTTGGCTGTCACCTGGCGGGCGGTCACCCGGTCACCGTAGGCGGCAAGCTCGTCCAGACAGTTGACCGTACAGTTCTCCTCCAGCGCCTTCATGAGGGCATCGGAACCCGTCATCGTCTCCGGCAGGGCCGTATCGCCGTTCACCAGGACGTAGTCGATGGCGCCGTTCCCGTTCACATCCAGAACGGCCAGGGTCATGTCCGCCGCCAGCTGCCCCTGGGCTCTTCCTTTCGCGCCGGCATCCGGACCGGCAAATGTCACCTGAAGGCCAGCCTCCCAGCGCGCCTGCTCCCCATCCTCCGGAAACGTTTCCATATAAATCAGCGGAATCTCCGCTGATCCCGCCTTGTCCGTGATGGCAGCCATGTCCTCAGCGCGGGCCGGCAGTACGATGAGTATGTCCACCGGTGAGGAAATGAAGGCATCCGCCTGCTCCGCAAGCCGGTCCGAACTGCCGCCGGCGTCCGTCACGGAGATGCTCTCGGCAGAAAAGCCGCGGGCAGTCAGCGCCTCCGTCAGGGCATCCCTGAGCCTGGCCTGGTCCCCGTCGGCCGCCTGGCCCAGGCAGATTCCGACCGGACGTCCTGCCAGCGCGGGATTGGCCGTCTCCACGGCGGCTGTCTCCGCTGCCCCGGACTCGGGCGCCTTCCCGCCTGACTTTCCGCAGCCCGCTAAGAGAACGGCCGCGATGAGACCTGTCATGATAATGTTCATTGTACGGGCTGTCATATGATTCATGGTGGTCCTCCTCCCGCACGCAGGCGGTGTGCCGCCCCAAAAAAACCCGCAGGTTCTTCTGTTGACGAGATCATGCACATGTCCTAATGATACCACAAATCCAGGTAGACGCCTACGTTTTTTTGGCGGCTCCTCATCTTCTGTGGGACGTCCGGTAAGCCGCCGGCGTCTGGCCCGTCAGCTTCTTGAACTGCTTGTGGAAGTAGGTATCGTTGGCGAAGCCGACGGCTACGGCCACCGAGTGAAGCGGCTGATCGGTCGATCTCAGGAGGCGTTTGGCCTCCTCGATCCTGGCTTCACTGATATAGGAAGAAAGTACCTGCCCGGCTTCCTTGTGGAAGAGGTAAGACAGGTAGTCCGGCGTCACGTGGACGTTGGCGGCTATACTGGCCCGCCCCAGATCCGTATCCGCGAGATGGTCTCCGATATATTTTTTCACCGTCGCGAGCATGGTCGAGCTGTCGGAGGCATTGCGGATGAGACCGCTGGCATTTCGCAGGAGCCGC
>CACXEL010000357.1 GCA_902766655.1 uncultured Lachnospiraceae bacterium
CCACCACGTCAAAGGTCAGGGACTTCCAGGCAGCGACCTGAATCTGGAAGGTGGCATTATTGTCCAGGCTTTCCGCCAAAGTCTCTGCGGGAGACTTCATGTCGCTGGCGAGAAAAACGTGAAGGCTGTCATGTTCAGGCTTCTCCATTGCGATGACCTTTGCCCGGAAAATATCCAGATCGAAGTCTCCGGTGGAAGCGTCAATGGATTCCCCTAGGGCAGACAGCATCACATCGCTGAGGGCGAGCCCCAGGGCTTCGTCAATAAAGGCGATATCTTCGACACTGATCTCAATGGGTGCCGGGTCTCCAACCTCGGGAGGGGCAGGTTCCTCCGCGTCCTCGGCGGAACCGTCTTCCTCCGTATCCTCGACGGAACCATCTTCCTCCGCATCGGGAGCCTCTTCAGGTGTCTGCTCCTCAATGGGGGATGCTGTCTCCCCGGAGGGCTGGTCTTCCTCAGAATCGGAAGGCATTTCCCCGGGCATACCTGTCTCGTCAGAGTCCGGATCACTCGTCGTCGAGGCATCACCGGTGGCGTCATTTTCTGTGCCTGCCTCTCCATCTGCCGGACCTTCCTCGGTTGCAGGCGTAATATCTGCCGGATCTGTGCCGGCGGCGCCTTCTTCAGAGGAGGTATCCGAATCAGCCTCGGAGGACGCGTCCCCGGAGGCAGCGGCCTGGGCATTTGCTTCCTCCGAAGACGTGCCTTCGGCCATGGAGAGTTCGCTTTCATCTTCTGCGGGAATGTCTTCAACCAGGGGAATCTCTGCAGACGGTTCGGATGCCAGGACGGGCAGCGGTATACTGCCGGCGGTCAGGGCCAGGGAGACCAGAATGGCCAGGATGCGGTTGCGTGATTTCATTTTTCTCCTCCTTTTTCAGACCAGCCAAATGTAGTGGCAGAAGAATATTGAATTTATTGTATCACATCAGAGCTTTACAGCAGAAAATAATTATGCATAAAGGCACCGAAATGTGGTCTGCGGGCTGCTTCAGGCGAAGCGGAAGGCGCTGTTTTTCCTGCTTTATGGAGCTGAATCCACCAAGCCCATTGTATTCATCCCTGGAATATCGTAAAATAGAAGGTACAATACCGCTGCACATGGAAGAGCTGCGATACGCGGTCCTTCCCGAACCCCAGTAAAATATGGAGGGAACCTGAATTGGCCAGCTGCCTGACGTTAAAAAAATCCAACTGCAAGAACTGCTACAAATGTATCCGCCACTGTCCCGTCAAGTCCATCCGCTTCTCCGCCGGCCAGGCCCACATCATTGAAAATGAATGCATCCTCTGCGGCCACTGCTTCGTCGTATGTCCCCAGAACGCCAAGGAGATCGTGAACGACGTGGAGCGGGTCCGCGTCCTCATCATGAGCGGCGATCCGGTCGTCGTCTCGCTGGCACCTTCCTTTATCGCCAACTATGAAGGCGTCGGCATCGAATCCATGAAGGAGGCCCTCCTGAAGCTTGGCTTCTACGACGTGGAGGAGACCGCCATCGGCGCCACCATGGTCAAGCGCGAGTATGACAGGATCCTGGGGGAGGGAAACAGAGATGTTCTCATTTCCTCCTGCTGCCATTCGGTGAACCTGCTGATCAGGAAGCACTATCCGGGGCTGCTCAAGTATCTGGCGGACGTGCTCACGCCCATGCAGGCCCACTGCAAGGACATCAAGCGCCGCATTCCCGGGGCCAAGACCGTCTTTATCGGGCCCTGCGTCGCCAAGAAGGACGAGGCCCAGGAGTCTACGGGGCTCGTGGACGCCGTCCTGACCTTCGAGGAGCTGACGGAGTGGCTCAGGAAGGAGAAGATCGAGCTCCGGAAGGAGGCCGCGCCCAGCGACGAGAGCAGAGCGAGGTTCTTCCCCACCACGGGCGGCATTCTGAAGACCATGGCCATGGACGCGCCGGACTACACCTACATGGCCGTCGACGGCGTGGAGACCTGCATGATGGTCTTAAAGGACCTGGAAAATGACAACATCCACAAGTGCTTCATAGAGATGTCAGCCTGCACCGGCAGCTGCATCGGCGGCCCGGTCATGGAGAAGTACCACAGAAATCCGGTCCAGGAGTACCTGTCCGTCGCCAGATACGCCGGCACCAAGGACTTCCCCGTCCCGCAGCCCGAGCCGGCGGAGATGCAGAGGCGGCGCAAGCCCATCATCCAGTTCTCCTCCCTGCCCAGCGAGGCTGAGATTCAGAGAATCCTCCATCAGATGGGCAAATACAAACCCGAGGATGAGCTCAACTGCGGTTCCTGCGGCTATGACACCTGCCGCGCCAAGGCCATCGGCATCTACCAGGGCAAGGCGGATGTCTCCATGTGCCTGCCCTTCCTCAAGGAGAAGGCCGAGAACTTCTCGGATACCATCGTCAACAACACGCCCAACGCCCTCATTGTCCTCAACGACGACCTGGAGGTCCAGCAGATCAACCGGGCAGCCCAGAGGCTCCTCAACCTGAGGTCCGCCTCGGACGTGCTGGGCGACAACGTGGTGCGGATCCTGGATCCCGACAACTTCCTCAAGGTCCTGGACACCGGGCGAGGCATCATCAACGACCGCCAGTACCTGGCGGAGTACAACCGCTTCGTGGAGCAGACCGTCGTGCCGGCGGAGGACGGCAGGATGCTGGTCTGCATCATGCGCGATGTGTCTGAAGAGGAGAGCGAGCGCCGCCGCAAGGAAGAAATCAGCATGGAGACCATGGAGGTCGCCGACCGGGTCGTGGAAAGGCAGATGCGCGTCGTTCAGGAAATCGCCTCCCTCCTGGGAGAGACGGCCGCGGAGACCAAGATCGCCCTGGCCAAGCTGAAGGAGTCGGTGAGCCATGAATAATCTCAGCGCCGATATCGGCTACAACAGTATTTTGCACGCCGGTGAGCAGCTCTGCGGCGACCACGTGGACGTGGTCGAGCAGGAGGACGGGTCCATCGTGATCGTCCTGGCGGACGGGCTGGGAAGCGGCGTGAAGGCAAGCATTCTCTCGACACTGACGGCTAAGATCATTTCCACCATGATGGCGGAGGGGCTCTCGGTCGACGAGTGCGTGCGGACCATCGCCGCGACGCTGCCCGTCACCAAGGAGCACGGGGTGGCCTACTCCACTTTCACCATCATCCACCTGATCGGAGGCAGGCGGGTCAACCTGATCCAGTACGACAACCCCCACGTGATCCTGATCCGCGACGGGGAGCCGGCCACCTACCCGGAGACGGAGATGACCATCGAAGGCAAGAA
>CACXEL010000358.1 GCA_902766655.1 uncultured Lachnospiraceae bacterium
CAGGCGAGTGCGATTAATCATGCGGAATGCACAGGCATTCCTGCCTTCCGTGCGGACGGCTTCGTGAATAATAAGTCATTGACTGAACTTCACAAATGGGTTAAAATACCATGAACTGACATTAGCATTCCTGCGCCCTGGTGCCAGGGCCGCCCTTCCAAAGATCCTGCACGGCAAGGCCGCGACAGGAGAGGACTTTATGCAAGGCACGAAAGGAAGACTCCCATGATCAGAAGTATGACCGGCTTCGGCCGCGCGGAAACGGTGAACGCAAAGAGAAAGCTGACGGTGGAAATGAAAGCCGTCAACAACCGCTATCTCGATTTCAACATCCGTCTCCCCAGGAAGTACAATTTCCTGGAGGCCCAGGTCAGGAATGTCCTCAAGGAGTATGTCCAGCGCGGCAAGGTGGACGTCTTTGTCACCGAGGAGACCTACGAGACCGGTGAAGGCGCCCTTACCTGCGATTTCGGTCTCGCCGAAGCCTATGCGGCCAGGTCCCAGGAGCTGGCGGACAGGCTGCATATCGCTTTTGACCTGACTGCCTCCGATTTCCTGCGTCTGCCCGATATCTACCGGGTCCGGGAGCCGGAGACCAGTGAGGAGGAGCTCTGGGCCATGCTCGAGCCGGTGGTCCGCGGGGCTGCTGAGAGCTTCAACGAGGCCAGAACGCTCGAGGGCGGGAAGCTGAAGAAGGATATCATCGCCAAACTGACCGGCATGCGGGAGAACGTCAGGGCCATCCAGGCCATGGAGCCGGAGATCATGGCGGCCTACCGCGACAAGCTCACTGCCAAGGTGGAAGAGCTGCTGGGTGAGCGGACTCTCGAGGAGAGCCAGATCGCGGCGGCGGTCGTCATTTACGCCGACAAGATCAGCACGGATGAGGAGACGGTGCGGCTCCTGAGCCACATTGACCAGATGATCGCCGAGTTCGACAAGGCTGAGAGCATCGGGCGCAAGCTTGATTTCCTGACCCAGGAGATGAACAGGGAGGCCAACACGACCCTCTCCAAGGCCGGCAATCTGGCCACCTCCAACATCGGAATCGCCTTGAAGACAGATATAGAGAAGATCCGCGAGCAGATCCAGAACATTGAGTGAGCCTGCTTCACGGAGGTCGGCAATTGATTTGAACACTTAAGAAGGAGGTCTCTGCTTGAAGGATCGCGGAATTTTGATTGTAGTTTCAGGTTTTTCGGGAGCAGGCAAGGGCACGATCACCCGGGAGATCATTCAGCGCAGCGGAAAATATGCGCTGTCCATCTCCGCCACGACCCGCGCGCCCCGGGAGGGCGAGCAGGAGGGGGTCCATTACTTCTACAAGACCAGGGAGGAGTTCGAGCGCATGATCGCGGACAATGAACTCCTTGAGTACGCTGTCTACCAGGGCAACTACTACGGTACCCCCAAGGCCTATGTGCTGCAGCAGCTGGCGGAGGGAAGGGACGTCATCCTGGAGATCGAAGTCCAGGGGGCTTCCAAGATCAAAGCGCAGGTGCCGGAGTGTGTCCGCATTTTTGTGACACCGCCCACGGCGGAGGAGCTCAAGAGGCGCCTCATGGGACGCGGGACCGAGAACCAGGCGCAGATCCTGGGCCGCATGAAGCGGGCTGTGGAGGAGGCGCCCTATATGCCCCTCTATGACCACATTCTTATCAACGACGACCTGGACAAGGCCATCGAGGCATTCGAGCGGATCGTCCAGTCAGAGCATATGAAGCAGACCTTCATCGGCGAGATCACCGATGAACTCATCGAAATCGTGAAAGGAGAGTAAGCACTATGATGATCCATCCCTCTTATCTGGAAATGATCAACGCTGTCAACAAGGACTCCGAGGAGGATACCGTACCCGTAGTATCCAGCCGTTACTCCATCGTCATGGCCACCGCCAAGCGCGCCCGCCAGATCATCGACGGCGACGAGCCCATGGTCGATCACGACGAGAACACCAAGCCGCTTTCCATCGCTGTGGACGAGGTCTACAAGAACCAGGTCCATGTTCTTCCCGAGGATACACAGAACTGATTTTGTATGCAAGCGGCATGTCATGGCTGCCTTCAGAGGGCGTATGACATGCCTTTTTGTGCGATAAGGCGTGCGCATCACTGACGTGGCCGCACGTGCGGAAATGCCGGCGCCTGTCCGTATCGAGGGGCTGGGCGCGGGCAGGCGTCCGGAGCACATCGATCATATGGAAACACGGAGGAGACCTATGAAACTGCTCATGGTATCCCTCGGCTGCGACAAGAACCTGGTGGATTCCGAGGAAATGCTGGGCATTCTGGCCGCGCGGGGCTATGAGATCACGGATGACGAGACGGAGGCGGAGGCCGCCGTCATCAACACCTGCTGCTTTATCGACTCGGCCAAGCAGGAGAGCATAGCCGAGATCATAGAGATCGGGGAGCTGAAGAAGACGGCAAAGCTCAAGGTCCTGGTGGTGTCGGGCTGCATGGCCCAGCGCTACAAACAGGAAATCCTGGAGGAGATGCCCGAGGTGGACGCCATCGTCGGCACCACCGCCATCGACAAGATCGCCCAGGTCGTGGACGATGCCCTGAAGGGGCGGAAGAGCACCCTGCTCACGGACATCAGCCAGGACCCGGAGGTCCGGGAGAAGAGAGTTCTCTCGACGGGCGGGCATTACGCCTTCCTCAAGATCGCCGAGGGCTGTGACAAGTACTGTACTTATTGTATTATACCCAAGCTCCGCGGGCATTACCGCAGCGTACCCATGGAAAAGCTCCTCGCGGACGCACAGATGCTGGCGGATGAGGGGGTCAAGGAGCTGATCCTGGTCGCCCAGGAGACGACCCTTTACGGCAAGGACCTCTATGGGGAGAAATCCCTTCATATTCTCCTGCAGAAGCTCTGTCAGATCGAGGGTATCCGATGGATCCGGATCCTCTACTGTTACCCGGAGGAAATCTATCCGGCCCTGATCGAGACCATGGCCCGGGAGAGCAAGATCTGCCATTACCTGGACCTGCCCATCCAGCACGCTTCCGACGAGATCCTGAAAAAAATGCACAGGAGGACCACGGAGGCGGACCTGAGAGCCCTTGTGGAGAAGCTTAGACGGCGGATCCCGGACATCGTTCTCAGGACCACCCTGATCACGGGCTTCCCCGGCGAGACCGAGGAGGACCATGAAAAGCTCATGAGCTTCATCGAGGAGATGAAGTTCGACCGCCTGGGCGTCTTCACCTACTCCAGGGAGGAAGGCACGCCGGCGGCAGCCATGAAGCCCCAGATCCGCAAGGCGGTCAAGGAGAAACGCCGCCGCGATCTCATGCGGGCCCAGCAGAAGATATCCCTGGCAAGAGGCAAGGGAAGGATCGGCCGGGAGCTGGACGTCATGATCGAAGGTTATATTCCCGATGAGGGCGTGTATGAGGCGCGGACCTATGGGGATGCGCCGGGTGTGGATGGCTTTATTTTCATAGAGACGGAGCGGACGCTCATGACCGGAGACTTTGTGCGCGTGAGGGTCACGGGAAGCTCCGAATATGATCTGGAAGGAGTGTTGATCGATGAACCTGCCCAATAAACTGACCTGCAGCCGCATGGTCCTCATTGTTCCCTTCGTCATTTTCATGCTCTACGGAAGAGGGGAGGGCTGGTCCAAATGGGCTGCCCTGGCGATCTTCATCATCGCCAGCCTCACCGACCTCCTGGACGGGTACATCGCCAGGAAATACAAGCTGATCACGGATTTCGGCAAGTTCATGGTTCCCCTGGCCGACAAGCTCCTTGTCTGCTCGGCCATGATCTGCCTGGTGGAGATCGGCCGTCTGCCGGCCTGGATCTGCATCATCATCATTGCCCGCGAGTTCACCATCAGCGGCTTCCGGCTGATCGCCGCCGACAACGGCATCGTGATTGCCGCCAGCATGTGGGGCAAGGTCAAGACCGTCTGCCAGATGTTCATGGTCATCTTCATGATCGCGAACTTTGAGCCCCTGCCCTTCCGCTATCTGACGACGCTGCTCATGTACGCGGCTGCCGCCCTGACCATCATTTCCCTGGTGGATTACATGGCCAAGAACAGCCACGTGCTCTCCTCCCAGAAGTGAGGCGGCACCCTATGAGCGATGCGAATATGTCTCTTCCGGAAAATAATGACCTGGAGACGGCCCTGGTGCATGCTCTGACCAGCCGCGGGCTCACCGTCTCCACGGTCGAGTCCTGCACCGGCGGTATGATCGCCGCGCGCCTCGTGAATGTCCCCGGCGCTTCGGAGACATTCCAGGAAGGCTTTGTGACCTACTCCAACAAGGCCAAGGAGAGGGCTGTGGGGGTCAGTCATGAGACCCTTGAGAAATACGGCGCTGTCAGCGTCAAGACATGCCTGGAAATGGCGCTCGGCGGTGCCCGCACCGCCGGCACGGACGCCTGCATGTCCACCACCGGCATTGCCGGTCCGGGCGGCGGAACACCTGAAAAGCCGGTGGGCCTCGTCTATATCGGCGCTGTCCTTGGCGAGCAGGTCGAGGTCCGGGAGCTCCGCATCAAAGGGGACCGTCTCTTCGTGCGGACCCGGACCGCTGAAGCGGCCATGCGCCTGCTCCTGGGAATGCTGCAGTGATATTTCGCCTGCGTCCTTGTGCAGGACAGACTCCCGCGCCATCGCCGGAAGAGCTTACGCGGGAGAGCGGCTGCATACTGCCGCAGGATATAAGCCGGACCTTCCCCCCGGGCATGCTGCGGCTTGCGAAGTGTATATAGATTTCGTGACACGATTTTTTTACGGCAGGCAAGGCTCACCGCCGGGCCTGCCGTTTTAAAATAATGACGCGGTCCTCATTTGCCGAATGGTCGTCTCATGGTCTGCCGGCTTCCAATAGGCCGCGCGAGGAGGATTTATTATGGATAATGGCAAGAGAGCCGTTCGAATGAACCACAGCTCGCACCTCCTGCAGCTGGAAGAGTTCAACATGTACCCCCTGGTGGATGTGGACAACCCCAACACCTTCCGGGACCTCTTTCCCTATTCTGAGGTGCCGAAGGTAGCCTTCAACGACAGAGTTGTTCCCCACCACATGCCCGACCAGATCTGGATCACCGATACCACCTTCCGTGATGGCCAGCAGTCCAGGGAGCCCTACACCACCGAGCAGATGGTCACCATTTATGACTACCTTCACCGGCTGGGCGGCCCCCGCGGCCTGATCCGCCAGTGCGAGTTCTTCCTCTATGACAAGAAGGACCGGGAGGCGGTCGAAAAGTGCCGGGAGAGGGGTTACCGCTACCCGGAGGTCACGAGCTGGATCCGTGCGAGCCACAAGGACTTTCAGCTGGTCAAGTCCATGGGCCTCAGGGAGACCGGCATCCTGGTCTCCTGTTCGGACTACCACATCTTCTACAAGCTCCACATGACCAGAAAACAGGCCATGGAGCACTATCTGAGCGTGGTCAAGGAGTGCCTTGAGATGGGCATTTCTCCCCGCTGCCATCTGGAGGACATCACCAGGGCCGATATTTACGGCTACGTAATCCCCTTCTGCTATGAGCTCATGCGCCTGCGGAGCGAGTACGGCATCCCGATCAAGGTACGCGCCTGCGATACCATGGGCTACGGTGTCAACTACCCTGGCGCCGTCATCCCCAGATCCGTTCCGGGCATCATCTACGGTCTCATGATCCACGCCGGCGTGCCCTCCAGCCTCATCGAGTGGCACGGCCACAACGACTTCTACAAGGCCGTCTCCAACTCGACCACGGCCTGGCTCTACGGCGCCAGCTCCGTCAACTGCTCTCTATTCGGCATCGGGGAGAGGACCGGCAACACACCCCTCGAGGCAATGGTCTTCGAGTACGCCCAGCTCCGGGGGACCCTGGACGGCATGGATACGACCGTCATCACCGAGCTGGCCGAGTATTACAAGAAGGAGCTGGGCTACGAGATTCCTCCCCAGACGCCATTTGTAGGCGAGCAGTTCAATGTGACCCGGGCCGGCATCCATGCGGACGGGCTCATGAAGAATGAGGAGATCTACAACATTTTCGACACGGGCACCTACCTCAACCGCCCGCCGGAAGTGTCCATCTCCAACACGTCGGGCGTGGCCGGCATCGCCGTGTGGATCCACAACCACTATAAGGTCCCCGAGGATATGGTCATCGACAAGAAGTCCGATCTCGTGCTCATGCTCAAGGCCTGGGTGGACGAGCAGTATGATAACGGCCGCGTGACCGTGGTCACCAACAAGGAAATGCACCGCGAGACGGCCAGGGCCATGGAAGCGCTCGGCATGCAGCTTGAGAGAAAATAAGGGTAACTGTTTCAAATAAAAAGCGGGTGGCTTTATTTCCCGCAGAATGGAGTTTTATTATGGAAAAAATCAAGATGTCGACACCCCTGGTTGAAATGGACGGCGATGAGATGACGAGGATCATCTGGCAGACCGTCAAGGACGAGCTGCTGACACCCTTTATCGATCTCAACACTGAGTATTACGACCTGAGCATACAGAAAAGAGACGAGACAGACGACCAGATCACGATCGAGGCGGCCAAAGCCAACATGAAGTACGGCGTCAGCGTCAAGTGCGCCACGATCACCCCCAACAAGGCCCGCGTGCAGGAGTACGGTCTCAAGGCCATGTACAAGAGCCCCAACGGCACCATCCGCGCCATGCTGGACGGCACGGTCTTCCGGGCCCCTATCCTGGTCAAGGGCATCGATCCGGTCGTCTCCTCCTGGAAGAAGCCGATCACCGTCGCCCGTCACGCTTACGGCGACGTCTACAAGGCTGCCGAGATGAAGATCGAGGGACCGGGCAAGGCCGAGCTTGTCTTCACCGCCGAAGACGGCACCGTGACGCGCAAGACCATCATGGAGTTCAAGGGACCCGGCGTCCTCCAGGGTATGCACAACCTGGATGCCTCCATCGAGAGCTTTGCCCGCAGCTGCTTCGCCTACGCCCTGGACATGAAGCAGGACCTCTGGTTCGGCGCCAAGGACACGATCTCCAAGACGTATGACGGCGAGTTCAGGACCATTTTCGAGAGGATCTACGAAAATGAATACAAGGCCGCCTTCCAGGAGGCCGGCATCACCTTCTTCTACACGCTGATCGACGACGTGGTCGCCCGCATCATGAAGAGCGAGGGCGGCTTCGTTCTGGCCCTCAAGAACTACGACGGCGACGTCCAGTCCGACATGCTCTCCAGCGCCTTCGGCTCCCTGGCCATGATGACATCCGTCCTGGTCTCACCGCACGGCTACTTCGAGTACGAGGCCGCCCACGGTACCGTCCAGCGCCACTACTACAAGCACCTGGCCGGAGAGGAGACTTCCACCAACTCCGTGGCCACCATCTTTGCCTGGACCGGTGCCCTCAGAAAGCGCGGCGAGCTTGATGGAAATGAAGCCTTGGTCGATTTTGCCGGCAAGCTGGAGAAGGCCACCCTGGCTACCATCGAGAGCGGTAAGATGACCGGCGACCTGATCCGGATCTGCAAGCTCCCGAACAAGGAGAAGCTCAGCACCATCGACTTCATCAAGGCTGTCCGGAAGACACTTGAGGAGAGTCTGGAAGACTGATTCCGCGGCCTCCTTCCCGTAGCACCTGCGTCCTATACGCCGGAGGATCTTATCAGGTCCTTCCGGCATGGAAAATCGAACACAGCATAGAAGATCCCCCGCCCCTGCAGCTCTGATTCATGAGCTGCAGGGGCGGGGGATCTTGTTTTTTATGATTCAGGGAGAACCCGCCGGAGAGGGGCTGCCGGCATCACTGCACTTTTGACGCCTCCGGCCTCCGCGGCCAGATGGCTTGCCGGAGAGGATCTCACTCCTTGGGAGGTCATTCCTCCTGAAGGGA
>CACXEL010000359.1 GCA_902766655.1 uncultured Lachnospiraceae bacterium
CCATCCAGATGTCCGACCTGGGCATCAATCCCTCCGACGACGGCCACGTCATCCGTCTCATTTTCCCCGAGCTGACCGAGGAGAGACGTAAGCAGTTGGTCAAGGAAGTCAAGAAGCAGGGTGAACAGGCCAAGGTCGCCTGCCGCAACATCCGCCGCGACGGCAACGACATGCTCAAGAAGCTCAAGAAGGCCAGCGAGGTCTCCGAGGACGAGATCAAGGACGACGAGGAAGCGCTTCAGAAGATCACTGACAAATTCATCAAGAAGGTCGATGAGACCGTCGAGAACAAGACCAAGGAGCTTATGACGATTTGATGAAAAATATAGCGGTACTGGGGTCCACCGGATCCATCGGTACACAGTCACTGGACGTGGCCCGGATGCACCCCGGGCTTCTTCATGTGTCCGCAATCGGCTGCGGGCGGAGCATTGACCTCTGCGAGAAGCAGGCCAGGGAATTCCGTCCGGCTGTGGTGGCTGTCTACGATGAAAAAGCAGCTCTGGAAATGAAGACCCGTCTCGCCGACACCGATATCCGAGTCCTCTCCGGCATGGAAGGCCTGATCGAGATGGTCTGTCTGCCGGAGGTGGACATTGTGGTGACGGCCATCGTGGGCATGATCGGCATCCGGCCGACCGTGGCGGCCATTTCCGCGGGCAAGGACATAGCCCTGGCCAACAAGGAGACCTGCGTGACGGCAGGTCATCTTATCATGCCCATGGCCAAAGAGGCCGGCATAAAGATCCTGCCGGTCGACTCGGAGCACTCTGCCATCTTCCAGGCCCTCCAGGGCCGGGCGGATTCCAAGATCCGCCGGATCATACTCACCGCCTCCGGCGGCCCCTTCCGCGGCCGCACGAAGGAGGAACTGGCCAATGTGACCGTCAAGGAGGCCCTGGCCCATCCCACCTGGAGCATGGGTCCCAAGATCACCATCGACTCGGCAACCATGGTCAACAAGGGCCTGGAGGTCATCGAGGCCAGATGGCTCTTTGACGTCTCCCCGGACAGGATCGAGGTGGTCATTCAGCCGCAGAGCACCATCCATTCCGCCGTCGAGTACGAGGACGGGTCCATCATCGCCCAGATGGGGCCCTCGGACATGCGCATACCCATCCAGTTCGCGCTGACCTATCCCAACCACCTGCCCTCGCCGGCGACGCCTCTCGACTTTACGAAGCTGGCCAGGCTTGACTTTGCCCAGCCGGACAATGAGACCTTCCGCGGCCTGCCTCTGGCACTTTCCGCCATCAGAACAGGCGGCTCCATGCCTACAGCCTTCAACGCGGCCAACGAGTGGGCCAACGCGGTGTTCAGAAGGGGCGGGATTCATTTCCCGGAGATCTACGAGATCATCGAGGAGGCCATGGCCGGCCACAAGGTCATCGCGCACCCCTCGGTGGATGAGATCTTTGAGGTCCAGCGGGAGATCGACGAGCACTTTGCCGCGAGATACGGCATCACGGACAGCAACTGACAGATAAAGCAAGGAAGCCGGTCCCCGGAAGGGGATGAGAAGCCGGCCTGGGAGTACCATGAACGCAGCAAATGAGGAAAACACGAACGGGCGCATACCGGGCGAAATGCCGCTGATCCCCTACGACCTGACCGGCCGGGAGGAACTGGCGGAGACACTTCTTCGCAACATGCTCCTGACCCGGAAGTTCGAGGAGAGCCTTCAGTACTACTTCTCGCTGGGCATGATCCACGGGACCATGCACCTGTGCATCGGCGAGGAGGCCGCCTACAGCGGGACCTGCGCCGCCCTGACGAAGGATGACGACATGTTCGCCACCCACAGGGGGCACGGCGCGGCCATCTCCAAGGGCATCGATATCAAGGGTATGATGGCCGAGATCTTCGGCAGGGCCACCGGCGTGTGCAAGGGCCACGGCGGTTCCATGCACATTGCCGACAAGGACGTGGGCGTTCTCGGCGCCAACGGAATCGTCGGACCGGCTCTTGCCCTGGCCTGCGGGGCAGCCTTCGCCCACAAGACGAGGGGTGAGAACTGCGTCGCGCTGGCCTTTTTCGGCGACGGCGCGACAAATGAAGGCATTTTCCATGAGTCCATGAACCTGGCCTCCATCTGGAACCTGCCGGTCCTCTTTATCTGCACCAACAACACCTACGGGATGAGCACCCATATCTCCCGCGTCATGAAGGACACGGACATCACCCACAGGGCCATCCCTTACGCCATGAAGAGCTTCCGCGTCAACGGCAACGACGCCCTGGCCGTCTACGAGACTGTCAAAAAGGCCAGGGAGATCGCCCTGGCGGGACCGGAGCCCGTGCTGGTGGTGGAGGACACCTACCGCATTTCCGGCCACAGCAAGTCCGACGGCAACCTTTACCGGTCCAAGGAGGAAATAAACGCCTGGAAGAAGCGGGACCCGATCCGCTATCTCGAACAGGTCATGCTCGCGGACGGATCCTTCACACAGGAGGACCTGGACCGGATCGACAGGGAGACGACCGAGACCATAGAGGAGGCTGTCCGCTTCGCCATCGACAGCCCCTACCCAAAGCTGGAGGATGTTTACGAAGATGTCTACGCAGAATGAAATGACCTACGCCCAGGCCATTCGGGAGGCCATGTGCGAGGAGATGGACAGGGATGAGAACGTCTTCCTCATGGGAGAGGATATCGGCGTCTACAGAGGCGCCTTCGGCGTCACCCAGGAAATGTATAAGCAGTATCCGGGCAGGGTCATCGACACCCCGATCTCCGAGGCGGCCTTCATCGGCTGCGGGATCGGCGCGGCCGTGGAAGGCATGCGGCCGATCATGGAGATTATGTTCTCGGATTTCATGAGCGTCTGCTGGGACATGATCCTCAACCAGGCGCCCAAGATGCACTTTATGTTCG
>CACXEL010000360.1 GCA_902766655.1 uncultured Lachnospiraceae bacterium
CACACCGCCCTTGGCGATGGGGAAGAAGGCGTCGACGACGCGCTGACCTGTGATCAGCGGCTTCTGGGGGGCCAGCTTGGTCTTGTAGGGGCGTCCGCGGCGGACCGGCCAGCGCTGCATGAGGGTCAGCTCCTTGTCGCCGTCCTTGGTATCAAGAACGCAGACCGTCTCCTCGACTGTGAAGGAGCCTGCCTTGATTTCCTTGACGGTGCCGGCGATGCCGTAGGGAACCATGATCTTCTGGACGACGACCGGGGTCTCCTGAACGGTACCGATGATGTCACCGGCTTCCACCTCGTCGCCGACCTTGGCGGTGGGCACAAATTCCCACTTGGCCGTGCGGGAGAGGGCGGCTACCTCAACGCCGCGCTGAAGGTTGTTGGAGTGTGTCTGCTCCATAATGCCGTTCAGAGGACGCTGGATACCGTCGTAGATAGAGTTGATGAGGCCGGGGCCGAGCTCTACGGAAAGCGGCACCTCCATAGATTCGACCGGCTCGCCCGGTCCGAGGCCCGCTGTCTCTTCATAAACCTGAATGGATGCCTGGTCGCCGTGCATTTCGATGATCTCACCGATCAGGCGCTGCTTGCTGACACGGACAACGTCAAACATGTTCGCGTCGCGCATACCCTCGGCGATGACGAGCGGTCCTGCAACCTTTAAAATCGTGCCTGTGCTCAATGTTGTTTCTCCTTTATCTCCGGATCTGTACCTTCTGACGGCCCGATCCGGGAAACTGCGGCCGAAGGCCGCGTAGTACGTTCCTTCACCCTGCGCGTCCGGGCCTGGTTGTCGGCCCTGAACGCCCGGCTCAGCCGTTGCCGCCGAACAGAATGTCAGATCCGACCGCCTGCTCGACGCTCGCCTTGACGTTCCTGACACCCTCGCCGGTGTTCCCCTGAACGCCCGGGATGAGGATGATGGCAGGCGAGATCTTGTCCGCATAGCGCGCCCTCTCGTTCGAAAGAGTCGCGCCAAGCTTCTCCGTCATGTAAATGACGCCATAGTCGTTCTCCGCCAGGTGTCTCAGAAGGCGGGTGCCTTCCTCCAGGGTCGTCACGGCGAAGGTGTCAAGACCCAGCGTGCCGAACCCGTAAATGCTGTCGTAATCGCCCATGACTGCTATCTTAGACATACATTTCCCTCGTTCTTTCCCGGATCTCATTTTCAGGCAGGTGGTTGGCCTTGCCCGTGATGATGATCCGCGCTGTCTTGATCTCGTTCAGCCGTGCCAGCACATAGGCGGCCAGCGGTCCGACGGACATGATCTCGTATTTCTGCGGCTTGATGGACCGGATCATCCGGTCATCGCACCAGCGCTCAAAGGCTGAATAGGATTTTTTCAGGGCTTCCGCAGCCTCGGCGAAGCCGGAGGCCGTCAGGTAATCCATCAGGGTGTCCTCCCCCTGGAATGCTGCCTGGGCAAGGCCCCTGCCGTCAAAGGCCCGGCAGGGCGCGATCGCCTTCATGAGGAAATCCAGGGACTTCTTCGTCTTGGCTCCGCGGACGGCGATCTTGATATCCGTCACGGCGACCTGGGACTCAGCGTAATCCCGGATGACCTTATATCTGGACTTCTGGCCGGCCGCCTCGATGGCTTCCAGGCAGGCCCGGTCCACGATGACGTCGCAGAGCTGCCCGTCGCGCCCCGTCAGCATGGCCTCATAGGCCGGTGCCGCGCACGCGCGCATATGCTCGGGCAGGGCCGCGTAGTCCTTGTCCCTCAGTATCCGCAGCATCTCATCCCTGTCATACTTATCATCGGCGTAGAAGGCCTCCGGGTGGTTGCCCGATGTACAGATCTCCTTGATGCCGGTCTTAAGATTATGATAGATATTCGGAAATGAGAGCACGTCGAAGACGGAGAAATCGACGCCCAGCTCTTTCATGAGCGCCCAGGTCTTCCGCTCCTCTGCGGCCAGCATTGCCTCGGGATCCTTCCCCTGGGTGGATGCGTCTCCCCATCCCTTGTCCTTCAGGTAGGCGACCACCGCGGCCGCATCCTTTAAGCCGGCCATGGTGCTCACGTCCGTGTCGGACAGAAGGCGGGTCTCAAGGACTCGGATCCTTGCCACCGCGTAAATATAATCCCAATCTGATGCCATTTAACTGCTCCTTAACTTTGTCTGCAGCGCCCGCTGCGATCGTTGAACTTCACTTCAGGAAAAGAGGAATCTGTACACCTTGTCCTGAATCTTCTCCCTGCCCGCCTCGAAAATCGCTTCCAGGGAGCAGTTCTCCTCGATACCTCCGTAGGCGAGCACGAATCCGCTTGTAATGCCCTTCACCGGCTCCGCCAGCTTCAGGCTTCCGCCGGCCTTCTTCGCGATGGCCTGGGCCTCCTCGATAAAGCCCTTCGGAAGACGGGCAGTATCCTTGGCGGAGAAGGCGATCGTGCCGTCGCCCTTCTGCACGTTCTTCGCCAGGATCTTCTTCAGCATGGCGAAATAAGCGGCGTCATCCTGATTTTCGAGCCTTTCGAGCGCCTCGGACATGATTCCCTCGATCATCTCCTGCTTGGCCGTCAGGATGGCCTTCTTCTTTGTGATATCGGCGGAGGACTGGCTGCGGGCAGCGTATGTCTTCACGGCCTCGCTGCTGCGTTCGTCGGCAGCCTTTTTGAGGTCCGCCGCGCTGCGCTGCGCCTCTTCGCGGATGGAAGCAGCTTCCTTCTCCGCAGCCGCGATCACGCCTTTGGCCTCTTCCTGCGCTTCCTGCAGGATCTGACCGATGATATTGTCAATACCTGCCATGAGTGTTCCCCCTCGTTATCTAGGAATATTGGTGATGGAAAGGATGGAAATAAGAAGCGCCAGGATGGCGTAGGTCTCGACCATGGCCGGGAAAAGCATAGCCTTACCGAACTGATCCGGCTTCTTGGCTACGATGCCGATGGAAGCGACGGAGACCATACCCTGATGATAAGCGGAGAAAAGACCGACAATAGCGATCGGCAGGCAGGCCAGAAGGTACATAAGGCCGGTGTTGGTGTCAGCGACCTGGGCGCCGCCGAGGATGCCGATCTGGGACAGCGTGATGAAGGTGACCAGCAGGCCGTAAATGCCCTGGGTACCGGGAAGGAGCTGCAGGATAAGGACCTTGGCGAACTGGTTGGGGTCTTCAGAGACAACACCCGCCGCGGCACGGCCGGCTACGCCGACGCCCCATGCCGAACCCATGCCAGCCAGAGCCGTTGAAAGAACAGCGCCCATTAATGCTAAAACCATTCCCATACTCATTGTTAGTTATCCTCCTTGATTTCAATGTATTGATTTGCAGTTTTGAACGGCGAAAAGGCCTCGCCCCCGCCCTCATAGAACTTACCGAAGAACTCCACGTACTGGAGACGGTTGGTGTGGACGTAGGCGCCCAGGACATTGATTGCCATGTTGAGGGCGGTACCTACGATAAAGACTAAAATGAAAACAATCGCGCCGATGACGCTTCTGCCGCCCATGGAGCCCATCATGTTGATGACCTGGGCGATGACGCCGGTGGCGAGTCCCAGAGCCAGAAGTCTGGAGTAGGAAAGAACATCCGAAAGCCAGCTGGTGACGCCGTAAATATCGTAGGCGCCGAGGGCAATGCGGAGTCCCCAGTTCTTGTTGGCCCTGCCGCTCATGAGCAGGATGATCACAAGACCCGCGATGGTGATGATCCTGGCCAGTCCGTTCAGCCAGCCCGGGAAGTGGAATGTCATGCCGGAGATGCCCGCAAAGATGTCGGAGGGCAGGAGCATGAGGATCAGACCCAGGAGGAACATGTACCACGCCACAATATCGCTGACAAAGCCTACCGCGTCGCCCTGCTTCAGGTACTCATACCCCTTGATGCCGAGGCCGGCGAAGAGGTGGATCACACCGAAGAGGAGGCACCAGATGAGAAGCTGCATGGGCTGCTCAAGAGGATTGAACCACAGGGGCTTTAAGATGGGCGTCGCGCCCGTGTAGCCGAAGAAGGTCTTGGCCACCACGTCGATCACGTCGCCGAAGAAGCCGCCGAACATGAAGCCCCAGAAGGTGGTGCTGACGCCGCACCAGAAGAACATGTTCAGGAACTTCTTCATTCCCTCCTCCATCTTCGGGAACTTCCGCACCGCGATGAAGCAGCCGATGACCATCAGCAGGCCGTAGCCGGCGTCGGAGAGCATCATGCCGAAGAAGAAGAAATAGAAGAGGGACATGATGAAGGTCGGATCCGCTTTGCCCTGGGCCGGAAGGCCGTAGGAGGCGAGAACGCCCTCAAAGTTGCTGGAGAATTTGTTGTTGGTGAGCGCCGTCGGCGCCGACTCGTCCTCCCGGATCTCCTCCAGCCCGACGACCGCGCCGAAACGCTCCGTCATGACCTTGGCCAGCCTGTCCGCCGCCTCGGCAGGTACCCAGCCCTCAATGAAGAATACTCTCTTGGACTGCGGTATCGTGCCCAGCATCCTGTACTTTTCTGCCCTTGTCCGGTAGAAGTCGGAGGCGATCTCCATATCCCTCCGCTTGGCCGCCTTGCTGGCGATTGCCGCCCCGAGCTGGGATATCTGCTTTTTCTGGGCCTCGATATCCTTCTCGAGCTCTTCTTTGGCTTCGGCCGGCACACTGGACACCGCCTGGGCAGGTCTTGAGAAGCCGCCGGCCCTGAGGGCCGTCTCCACCTTCTCCCTGTCCTTGTCCAGGCAAAGCACCGAGATGTTCGTGGCGTCGTTCTGGGATGAGAGGACGTCGCAGCTGACTGTGTCGAGCTCCGGCGCCTTGTCCCGGATCAGCGCGTAAATCTGTGCCTCATCCACCGTACCGGGTACCGATCCGATGAATGCAGCCGTCTTGTAGGTCCCCTGGAAGGTCATGGGCACGTCCAGGCCCAGCCAGGGCGTGAGCGCCCCGATCTGGTTCTCATCGTTCTGGATGATGCCCTTGCACTCCGAGATGGCCTTTTCTTCCTTCAGGATCTGCCTCACGACAGCCATGGTCTTCTTGTGCTCGCCCACCGACTTCGAATAGTCCGCACGGCTGATCTCCGTCTTACCCGCCAGGGAGGCTGCGAAGCCTTTGTTCTCCGGCGCGTACTGGTTCAGGACTGCCAGGGCCTGATCGGCGAGGTCTGCATTTTTCAGGAAATTGCTCCTCGCCTCCGCGGTATCCATCCGCATCAGCTCCTGATCGTCCAGCTCCTCGGTCGCGAGCTGCATGACGCCCATGCTCTGAAGGGTCTCAAGAACGGCTTTGCGGTTAGACTTATGCGCACAGATGCTGATTTTCTGCATCTTTACAATTGCCATAGTTACCCCGCCTTTCTATAGTTGCTGCGGCGTTCATCTGAAAAATGAACACCCTTTCCGGCACTTTTTGTGCCGGCTATCCCAACGGCCCGAAGGGCCGGTGAAATCATATGCGCGGCCTTTTCAGACCAGAGCATCCATGACCAGCCTGACGGCTTCCTCGCGCCTGCCGGCCACAGCCTCCTTCATGGCAGCGATCTCCTGCCCGGACTCGGCCTTCGCCTGCTCGAGTGTGGCTGCGCCTTTGGACTCAGCCTCCTTCAGCATGGCCGCCCTGGCCGCCCTGGCAGCCTCCTCGGCGTCCGCCCTGATCTGTCCGGCGTCCGCTCTGGCTGCCTTGAGGAGCTCGTCAGCCTGTTTTCTGGCATCCGCAATGGCTGCCATCCCCTTGGCCTCCGCCTCCTTCACGGCCTTGATGTTCTCACCTATCATTCAATCACCGCCTTTTCTTTTTGTATTCACCCGTTGCCGGGTATCCGGGGCAGTACACCGCCCTGTCCTCCTGCAGACGGCCCGAATGTGCGGACAAATGAAATCAGGTCCCGGTCCTGCAGGCAAGCCTGCCGGTCCCGGCGGCCGTCTTTCCATTGATTTCCGGACACGCCACAAGCGGGAGGGTTGAGTCCCCCCTGTATTCTATAAAGTTTATCATAAACCATATACAGATTCTATGCTTTTTTTCAAAAATGGGCCTGTCGGGGAATGGGATTCCTCCGGCAGGCCCAAAAATTCCGGCAGACGCCTCTTGTCAAAGTGTCTGAACTCCCTGAAAAGGCAGTTTCACGCCGCAGGCACTCCTTCCCATCCGAGCAGGCGGCAGCAGCTGTCGCAAGAAAATCAGCCTTCCTCCGAACCGTCCAGTGTGAACAGCATCCGTTTCCCGGTCACAGGATGGATGAAGCTCAATGACCAGGCCGTGAGGGCCAGCTTTTCAGCAGGTGCTCCGCCGTACTTCCGGTCGCCCCGGATGGGCATCCCCGCATGGGAGAGTTGGACTCGGATCTGGTGGTGGCGGCCGGTGTGGAGAGAGATCTCCAGCGTATCCTCATTCAGCTTCCTGTAATCCAGCACCGCCTTTTTGGCCCCTTTTTCGCCCGGCTTCGCTATGCGGGAGGTGTTGCCGGCCTTCTCTCTGATCAGGTAGTCAGTCAGCGTGCCCGACTCGGCCGGGATTGGGCCGGAGACCACCGCCCGGTAGATCTTCCGCATCCTCCCGTCCTGCACCTGGGCAGACAGGCTGGCCGCGGCCCCTCTGGTCCTCGCAAAGACCAGAAGGCCCGCCACCGGCTGGTCCAGGCGGTGGACCATGAAAAGCGGCGGCCTGCCCTCACGACCGATGCGGCGGGCAAGCTCGCCAAGGAGCATGCTCTCAAGGTCCATCTCCCCGACCCGCCGGCTCTCCACGGCCAGCCCGGCTTCCTTGAAGACCACGATGACCGAGTCATCTTCATATATGATATTCATGTTCGTTCTGCTCCTTAATAAGTCAGGAAGAGGGTTTTGAGAATCAGGGACGGACCTTTTTCTCAAAATTCCGGATTTTGAGAAAAAAGGTCCGTCCCTGATTCTCAAAACCCTGTCACATGCCGAGGTACCGGCTCACAGCCGCAGTGGCCCCGAGGACGATATCCTCCTCTTCCGTCAGCACCAGACGGCCGTTCCTCACCGTCACCTGCCCGTTCACGACCGTATAATCCACCGGCGACTTCAGACCGACGGTGCCAAAAACGGCGCCCGGGTCGGAAACAGCCCCCACCAACTCCAGCCGGTCCTTCCGGATGAGGAAGAGGTCGGCGCATTTTCCCTCCTCGAGCGACCCGATCTCCGCTTCCCTGCCCAGAAGGCGGGCGGAGCCCATGGTCGCCATTTTCAGGATCCTGTAGCCGTCCGGCGCCGCATGGCTAGACTGCAGGCGGTGGAGGAGGTAGGCGACACGGATCTCCTCGAGAAGGTTGGTGCCGTCATTGCTAGCGCTCCCATCGACACCGAGCCCAACGGGGATCCCCAGGGCCAGCATCTCGGGGACACGGGCGATGCCGGAGGAAAGCTTCATATTGGAAACCGGGCAATGGCAGACGCCCGTGCCGGTCTCCGCCAGGAGCTTCAGCTCCTCGTCGTTGAAATGAATCCCGTGCGCGTACCAGACGTCCTTCCCCACCCAGCCCAGGCTCTCCATGTAGGCCAGCGGACGCTTGCCGCACCGGGCAAGGGTGTAATTTTCCTCGTCTCGCGTCTCGCAGAGATGGGTGTGGAGCCTGACTTTCCTGTCCCTGGCCAGGACCGCGCTCTCCCGCAGGAGGTCCTCCGACACGGAAAAGGGCGAGCAGGGGGCAAGCGCAATGCGGTGCATGGAGGTAAAGCTGTCATCCTGCCACCTGTCGATCAGATCCACGCTGTCCCGCATGATCTCATCGACGGTCTGGACGACCGAGTCGGGGGGCAGGCCGCCGTCCTTTCTGGACAGGTCCATGGACCCCCGCGAAAAATGCATCCGAACCCCGAGCCTCTCAGCTGCGGCCCACTGGGCTCCGATCAGGTCCCCGGCGCCCTTGGGAAAGACGTAGTGATGGTCGAAGACGGTGGTGCACCCGTTCTTCATGAGTTCCGCCATGCCGGTCAGGGAGGACCAGTAAACGGTCTGCTCATTGAGATTCTTCCAGATCTCATAGAGGGTAACGAGCCAGTCAAAAAGCTCCATGTTCTGGACCTGCGGCAGATTTCTGGAGAATATCTGGTAGAGGTGGTGGTGGGTGTTGACGAGGCCGGGATAGCAGAGGCAGCCCTTCCCGTCGATCACCTCGCCGGCCTCGGGCTCTTCCGCCCCACCGGCCGGGAAAATCCGCTCGATCACCCCGTCCCGCATGAAAATGCAGACATTCGCGAGGACCCGGTCCTCCGCATCGCAGGTCACCATCGTGTCGATATTTTTAATCAGAAGAGATTTGCTTCTCACAGGTCCTCCTTGATTGCGGCTCCGGGCCGCGGTATAATTAAATTTTGAGAATTTGGGACGGACCTTTTTTCTCAAAGTCAGAGAATTTTGAGAAAAAAGGTCCGTCCCTGATTCTCAAAACCCGCACAGCTTTCTCAGAAAGAGAGGTATTTCCATGCCTGGTCTGGGCACTATAGTAAATGTTCTAGCCATCGTCGCGGGCGGTATCATCGGGCTCACCGCCGGCCGCTTCCTCACGGACCGGCTGCAGAACGGCGTCATCATGGCCTGTGGGCTCTCGACCATTTTTCTGGGCCTCTCCGGCGCCCTTTCCAGGATTCTTACCTACTCGGACGGCCGCTTCGACACCCAGGGCTCCATGATGATGATTGGAAGCCTGGTCCTGGGCTCCCTGATCGGCGAGCTCCTCGGGATCGAGGACCGTCTGGAGACCTTCGGCGAGTGGCTGAAAATGAAGACCGGCAGCGCCGGCGACAAGGGCTTCGTGAACGCCTTCGTCACCGCCTCCCTGACCGTCTGCATCGGTGCCATGGCCGTGGTGGGCTCCATCCAGGACGGAATCGCCGCCGACCACTCGGTCCTCTTCACAAAAGCCATCCTTGACTTCGTCATCATCATTATCATGGCCGGTTCCATGGGGAAGGGCAGCGTGTTTTCCGCTGTCTCCGTCGGCATTTTCCAAGGCTCCATCACCCTGCTCTCCCGGCTCCTCGTCCCCGTCATGACCGATGCCGCCATGGCCAACCTGTCCCTGGTCGGCAATGTCCTGATCTTCTGCGTCGGCGTCAACCTCTGCTTCGGCAAGAAATTCAGGGTCGGCAACTACCTGCCGGGCCTTGTCATCGCCGTAGCCTGGGCTTTCCTGCCCTTCTGACAGGACCGGGTTCCCCGACAGCTCTTCAGACCGTATCTCTCTGTTTCCGGATAGTTTCATCCGGAACATTCATCTTTCCCGGCAGCACGAGGCATAACAGGCCAAAAGCGGCCAATCAACGCGTCCCCACGAAAGGAGTATTCTTCATGTCCCAGACCGTCCTCATCACCGGTGCCACCGGCGGCATCGGCCTTGAATTCGTCAAGATCTTTGCCTCCAAAGGCGCCTCCCTCCTCCTCATCGCCCGCAACGAGCTGAAGCTGCGCAGCATGTGTGAAAAGCTTAGGGCCAGGGGCCTGGAAGCGGATTACGTCGCCTGCGACCTGTCCGATCCGGATGCCCCGGCCAAAATTGCCGCCCACGCAAAGCGCGAGGGGCTGGCCGTCGACATCCTCATCAACAACGCCGGCTTCGGCGACTACGGCCCCTTCGCGGAGGCGGACCTCCGGAAGCAGCTCGATATGATCGACCTCAATGTGCGCGCCCTCACCGAGATGACCGGCCTCTTCCTGCCCGGCATGATCGCCCGCGGATCCGGCAGGATCCTGAATGTAGGCTCCATCGCCTCCTTCGAGCCCGGCCCCATGATGTCGGTCTACTATGCGACCAAGGCGTACGTGCTTTCATTTTCCGAGGCAATCGCCAGGGAGCTCAAGGGGACTGGCGTCACCGTGACCTGTCTCTGCCCCGGCCCCACCAACACAGGCTTTACCGCCGGTGCGGGCATGCAGAAGCGGTTCGCGGACATTTTCCGGCTCACAGGCCCGGCTTCAGTCGCAGCCTATGGCTACAAGGCCCTCATGCGCGGCCAGGCAGTCGCCATCCACGGCCTGCCCAGCAAAATCGGCGCCTTCGGCGTGCGCTTTCTCCCGCGGGAAGCCGTTCGAAATCTCGTTTACCTCCTTCAGAAATGAAAACAACCGGCACCATCCGCCCTGCGGGTGGTGTTTTTTCAATAAAGAGACCGAACCTCCTCCAGCCTTGTGCCGGACAGTTCAAAATGCTGGTAATCCTTGCTGGACCGCCAGGCCCCGCCCCACTCAAATCCGTGCTCGATAAAGAGCCTGTAACAAAGATCGTTCTCGTCGATCTTGTAGGGAAAATCAGCTTCCCGGTCCAGATATGGCTCTCCGTTCGCCGGCTCCACGGTGCGGGCGCCTTCCACGATCTTGGTGTAAGGATTATAGAGCGGGTTGATATCCACCGCGACCCCCAGCCCATGCCTGGAAATGGTGTTGGTGTGGGAAATCACCCGATAATTGAAACAGGACGAATTATTATCTGCCATGGAAGACTCATCGATTGCATCGTACTCATCCACCAGCCGCATCCGCTCGATGGGATACCCCTCATCATAAAGCTCCTCAAAAATCTCCAGCAGATCATCCGCAATGGCCTTATGACAGACCATAACGCCCTCCTGAGTCTCCCCCTCCAGCGTCTTATGCAGCACGTGTAAATACCTGAGATCACTCCTCGGAATCGGGCAGTCCGCCTTATATGACTTGCCCTGCATCCCCTCAAAAACATCCTCCGGGATCTCCTCGGCGTAAAAACTCCTCTCCACCGTCGTCTCTCCTCCGTCATCCGCATCACCAAATGTGACCGTCTCCTCACCTGCTGCCTCAGTCGCATCGCTGTCTGCCTCAGTCTCCGCTACGGCTGCCTCAGTCTTCTCTTCGACAGTCTCTGGTTCCACTCCGGCCGCCTCTGTCGCATCCCCGGCCGCCTCTGCCTCCCCGCCGGCTGCCTCAGCCGTCTCTCCTGGCGCATCACCGGCCACCTCTACTGCTGCCTCTTTCGCCTCAGTCTCCTCTCCTGCAGCAGCCTCCGAAGTCATCACATTCTCTGCGGCTCCGACGGGCTCACTCTCCGTCTTTCCTTCCGTCCGTGCCCCCGCACAGCCGGAAAATGCAGCCACCAAAAAGACGATCGCCGCCGCAAACAAGACCCGTCCGGCCCTCATTCCTCTCCGACCCACTTTGATCACATCCATTTCTCACTTTTTCACACTAATCCGGCCGCACGGACCGGGCAACAGAGCCATCCCCCCGGCCCCCGCCCCCGGACTCAGACGAGGGTCAGGGCAGTCGCCTGGGCTGCGATTACCCGGTCGCACCAGGCATCGAACTCCGGATCCGCCTTCTGGCACTCCTCCGGGTGGGAAAGGATGTAGGCAAGAGCGATGCGGACGCCGCGGCTGAAGGGGACGCGGGTCGTCATTTCCGGAACAAGGGCCTTGAGCTTGCTGTTGTCGAAGACCACGGATACAGCCTTGTCGCCAATGAGATTTCCGCGGAAATCATATCCGTACTTCTCGCCGGCCGCGGCCAGGAACTCGGAGGATACGTGGACTGCCTTGAGCTCGACGCCCAGGGCGTCCGCGATCGTCGCGTAAATCTGGTCCCAGGTCAAAGTCTCGTCGCCGGTGATCTGGAAAGCCTCGCCGATGGCGTGGCGATTGCCCATGAGGCCCGTGTAGCCGACAGCGAAGTCCGTGTTGAAAGTCAGCGTCCAGAGGGAAGAACCATCGCCGTGAATGATGACAGGCTTTCCGTCCAGCATCCGCTTTACGACCTGCCAGGCCCCGTTCTTGCCATGCATGCCCAGGGGGATGTGGCGCTCATCATAGGTGTGGCTGGGGCGGACGATCGTCACGGGGAAGCCCTCCGTCCGGTACTTGTCCATGAGGAAGTCCTCGCAGGCGATCTTGTCCCTGGAGTACTGCCAGTAAGGGTTGGCCAGGGTGGTTCCCTCGGTAATCCGGTAGCTGGCGGCAGGCTTGTTGTAGGCGGAAGCAGAACTCGTGTAGATGTACTGCCTGGTCCTGCCCGCAAAAAGACGGTAATCGCGCTCGACGTCCTCGCGCGTAAAGCCGATGAACTCACAGACCGTATCAAAAGTCATGTCCTTCAGCTTCCTGGCTGTCTCGGCCTCATTTTTGACATCGGCCACGATCTGGTGCACGCCCTCCGGGAGAGCGGCACGGCGCAGGCCGCGGTTCAGGACCCATACCTCCCAGAGAGGGTCTTTGGCCAGTCTTTCCACGATAGCCATACTGATGGTGCCGGTTCCACCGATGAAAAGTGCTCTCATTTCACTCCTCCTTGTAAATGACAAAAAAGCCGGGCGGGCCATGGTCCGCCCGGCTTTTATTCACCAGGGCCCGGAATGGACCGGGCGTTTTCTTCCGGCCGCAGGCATGCGCTGTCGTTCTGCGGCCGGACAAGGTTTCTTATTTGTCTTCGTTCCGGCCGAGCAGCATGTTGAGTGCATTGCTGCCGCCCTCGTCGTTGTTGGCCCCCGTCCTCGCGAAGGCCATGATGGTCACGAAGAGAAGGTCCAGGTTCTGCTCCCGGGTCCAGATCCGGTAGTAGCCCTGGGCGGGAATGGCGTTGACAAGCTTGCCGTGTTTTTCAGCCTCCTCCTCATGGACATACATGGAGCTGCTCTTCACCAGGGCGATCTCCTCCCCATCCCGGAAAATGCGGTACTGAGGCCAGAGGATATTGCCGTCCACCTTGCCTGTCTTGACAGTGATGCCGTTCCGCTTCAGGTGGTCCCAGATATTCTCGCCGTCGAAGGTGAAGGTGTAGTAGTTGTCGAGGAGGAGGGAATTGTACTCGGCCGACTCCTCGTGCCCTACCAGGTGGGGCCGGGTCTGCCCGTTCACATGGTCGATGAAATCGAACCCGGTGGGGGCGGAGAGGGTGAACTTGGTCACCTTGCCCTCAAAGAGGACCTTGCCCCAGGCGTCCTCGATCCTGTGGCCCACCTTGGCTGTGCCCCTGTCGCTCACGAAATAAAGCTCCCGCTCATCCCCCTTGACGGATGGCATGTAGGAGGCAAAGTTGGGGTCCGCCTCCTTGAGCTCAGACACCTGCTTTTTGCCCCTGATAAAATCAAAGACCTGCCAGGCGAGGAGAGCGATGCCGACGATGAGCACGTAGAGTCCGAAGCCCAGCTCCCGGGTCTTCACGATTTCCGGTTTCGCTGCGTCGTAATAAACCTCGACGGTCTGGCCAAGTTCGTACTTGCCGAGGTCGGAGGCGTCAAGCTCGGCTGTGTATGCATTTCCGTCAATCGAATACTCCACCATGACGGTGTATTCCGTCTCTTCGGGATCGGCGGCTTCCTCCACCTCGACGTGGCTGACAGTCGCCGTTGCTCTGTCAAGCCCCGCAGTCCGGAAAAAGACCATGTTGACGCCGATCGCGAGGGCGATGATCGCCATAACTACCATAAATATCCTGAATCCAATTCCTCTGAAAACAATCATCTTCTTTTCTCCCATCTTAATTTATATGTCTTGTCCCGCGCACGGGGTCGAAAGCTTCCATGCGCCGGGGTTGCTCTGATCAAACTCCCCAGATCGCGGACGCCAGGTACATGACGGCCGGCATGGTGACGATGGAGAGCAGGGTGGAAACAACGACCGTCTCCACAGCGTAGGGATAATCCTTCCCGTGCAGCTGGGCATAGACTGCAACATTGGAGCCCACCGGGCAGGCGATGGCCAGGAGCAGGGCTGATTTCATATCTCCGAAGGAGGCCGGCACCAGGGCCATGAGGAGCACGGCCAGGGCAGGCACCAGGAGAAGCCGGACGAAGGAGACCAGGTAAAGCGACTTCCTTCCCACCATCCTCCCCAGGTCAGTCTGGGCCAGGTAAATGCCGACCGTGAACATGGCCAGCGGCGTATTGAGCCCCGCCGCGCTGGAAATGCACCCCCTGACCATCTCGGGCAGCGGCAGCTGTGTGAAAAAGAGCAGCAGCCCGGCGAGGATGGCGATGATGAAGGGCGCCCGGATCAGCTTTTTGGGCTGGAGCCCCTGGAGGACCGGCTGCCCGTTCAGGAGGGACACGCCGTAGGTCCACTGGCCGATGTTCAGAAAGGCGATGAAGCAGGCGACGTAGAAGACCGCCCCCTGCCCCACGGACGCGATGATGAGGGGCACGCCGAAGAAGCCGGGGTTCGAGAAGGCGCCCGCGAAGGCCGCGATGGGATCCTTTCTGAAAACAAGGCGGGATACGACGATGGACATCAGGATCAGCACCGCCGCCCCGAGCCCGCTCAGGAGGATGCCCGTCATCCGTTCCGGCGTGCGCTCCACCAGAAAGCTGTTGATAATGACGGCCGGCAGGGCGACGTAGATCAGGATGTTGCCCAGGGCCTTGCTGCCCTCCTGGGATATCTTTCCCGTTTTAAAGAGGATGAAGCCGATGCCGGCCAGCAGGAACATCTGCAGGATCTGCCGGACTAAAATGAGTGCCATTTCCATAGTTAAGTCTCCCTCGTAAGTCTTTTTGGTCCCGCCCGGTCTTCAGGGTGCGGCCAGAAAGCGCTGCGTGCATCTCACCGTGAGACCATCGCATGAAGCCTGCCGCTGCCCCGCCAGAAAATCACGCTTACTCTTCCGCTGCCTTCGCCATGCGCTCCGCGAGGGCCCGGCGGACCTCCTCCTCGAAGGACTGGGCCAGGGAAATCTCCATCTCCCCGATCTCCATACCCGCCTGGGCGAAGAAGAGCTTTAAGTAGAAGGTCGAGTAGGCGAAGGAAAGCATGACTTCTTCCGTCTTCCACTCCCTCTCAGCCCCGTTCAGGGTGATCTGGGCGGCCAGCTCCTTGTCCTTGTAAATGGTCAGGGGGATCTGGGCCAGGTCGCTCAGGCCTTCAACCGCCCGGAGCTTCAGGGTGATCTTGTAAATCCCGCGCTCCCGGAAGGCCACGGAGATCATGGTGGTCTTGCCGCGGGCGCAATCGATGGCCGAAACATCGATCTTCGCGGTGCCCGACTCATCCAGACGGCAGTCGATCATATTCTCGAAGCTGAGCTCCTCGTCGTCCATTTCCTCCTCGAGCTTAAGGTCAAGCTCATTGCCAATGCCGGTGAGGCGTGCGAAGACCGGCTTGCCCATGATGAAGCGGCAGATGTTGGCCGCTGCCCGCTGGTACTCGGCCCGCGTCACGGTGCCCGCTGCCAGGGAGGCGAGAGAATTGTCGTGGGTGGTATTGTCGGCAGCGGAAGTCGTGACCATATTGAGGTCGTTCTGGGCCCTGATCATGGAGGCCATGTTGGTCAGATCGCCAGGCTTGCCCTCGTCGTTGCCCATGGCCCACCAGTCGGTCATGACGATGCCGCCAAATCCCCACTCGCCGCGCAGGATCCTGGTCAGCAGGTCATAGTTCGCGGAGGTGTAGAAGCCGTTGACCGGACCGTATGTCGCCATGACGGCGTGGGCGCCGCCCTCCTTCACGGCCAGCTCAAACCCGCGGAGGTAGAGCTCGCGGATTGCCCGCTCGGATGCGACATGCTCGGTGGTGTGCCGGCCGCTCTCCTGAGTATTCATGGCGAAGTGCTTGATGGTGCCCGTCACACCGTAGGTCTGCATACCGCGAAGCTGGGCAGCCGCGCACTTGCCGCCAAGGAGCGGGTCCTCGGAGAAATACTCAAAGTTGCGGCCGTTCAGCGGGTGCCTGTGCAGGTTCATGCCCGGTCCGAGCAGGACATCGATCTTGTTCTTGCGGAGCTCGAGGCCCTCCCACCTGTAGAGCTCTTCCTGAAGCTCCTCATCCCAGGTCGCTGCCAGGCAGGTCCCGTTGGGCATGGCAAATGCAGTCCGCCCGCTGTCCATGCGGATGCCCGAAGGTCCATCGGAGCAGCATGCGACCGGAATGCCGAGGGCGAGCAGACTGTCGGTCACGCCGCCGAAAGCGCCGCCGCAGCCCGGCGTCACCTTGGGAGAGCTCATGCCCTCGCCGCGGACGATGCAGGTCAGGTCCTCGTCCGACATCTGGGCAATGAAGTCATCCAGGGAAGCCTTGCCGGCGGCCACGTCCGCAAGCTTGATGCCCTTATCTCCCGTCTGGGGGATCTCGGCGGGCAGGTTCTGCGCCCGCAGGGCCTGCGCGGACAGGGTGGCCTGCGGCGCCGGCTCGTAGCCGACGGTCAGACGCCCGTCTGCGTCCGCCACGGGGACCATGCGATCGAAGGGGATGACGGGAGCCATGGCCTCTTCCAGCTGCATGACGACCCTGGTCTCCGGGAGCGTGAAGCTTCCGGCCTTCTTTGCGTCGCGGACGTTGTCGCCCGCGTAGAAGGTGTACTCGCCGGCCTCCAGCACGTAGGCGCTGCGGTGGCCGGTCTTACCGGCATCGTCGTAGGATGCCAGGAGGTACTCCGGCGCCTTGATGTGTACGTTGCCGGTCTTGCCGGGCTCGATCTGCCCGGTCTTGGCGAAGCCCACGAGGACGCGGGCGGGCTTGCCCAGAAGGCCCTGAGGGGCTTCCATGTAGAGCTGAATGACCCGGGAGCCGCTGCGGGTGCCTGCATTTTCCACGGAGACAAGGCAGGTCATTTCGCCGTTTTTCCACTCGATGCGTTCGGGCGTGATGGAGAAATCCGTGTAGCTGAGGCCGTAGCCGAAGGGATAGAGGACCTTGTCCG
>CACXEL010000361.1 GCA_902766655.1 uncultured Lachnospiraceae bacterium
GCGTAGTTCCAGGTCCTGTAGAGATCATAGTCGGTCCGGCTGATTCCCAGGTCCAGGTAGGCCTGTTCGTTCAGGTCATAGTCGGGGAACCCGTAATCCGTCAGCTCCCGCCGGAGCGAATTGAAGGTCCGGTAGTCCTCCCATTCCCCGGACCGGAAGAAGATCTGATTGTTCAGGTAGGAGCCGAGGCAGGTCACACACAGGAAAATGCAGACCGCCCCCATCCGCGCCTTCTCCCGCCACTCTGCCCGCACCAGCTTCGGCAGGGCCACGCAGAGGGCGACCGGCAGCAGGGCCGCACAGGCCACGTAGCAGGCGTCCTTCCGGAGCATAAAGCCGAGCATGAAAAGCAGGCAGCCCGAAACAGTGGACCACAGCTTTTTCCCGCTTCCGAAGAGCGACCTGACGAGCAGCAGCACGGCGGCGATCACGGCCAGCCCCGCCGTCTTGGTAAACTGGATGCGCACGTAGGCCTCGAAGCCCAGAAAGAGAAGAAAGATCCCGATCTTGACTGCCCTCAGCGCCTTCAGTTCCGTCCAGAGGATATAGGTGAGCACCGTGAAAGAAGCCACCAGAAGGACGCATTGGAAGATTGCATACCACTGGACGCCGGGAGCAAGGCCAATGAGCAGCTTCAGCGCCCCGCCCAGCACCCGGTTGATGTAGACGGACTCCCGGTGCGCCGGTCCCTGGGCGCCGAAGAGGATGGCGGATATGTAGTTGTCGTCATTTTTCTCGAACGCGCAGGTATTGCAGGCCATAAGGAGAGCAGCGGCAAGCAAGTTGGCGGCCAGACAGATCCAGAACGCTTTCCTGTTGTCTGTGGCAGGTGCATGGTCCAGATTCTTCTTCAATTATAGTTTCCCTCTTTAAGGCAGCTTTTCACTCCGAGATTCTGTAGTGTCCCACCACGTCATTCCGCTTCTCCAGGATATCCTGCTCATAGGAGGCCTGGAACGGATCGTTGTGATGGATCACGTAGGGCACCCCGTTCGCGTTTCTCCTGTCCGACACGATACCGACATGATTTTGGAAAATGACCACGTCCCCGCCTTGCCACTCCCCGATCTCCGAGATATCCGTGGTGAGGCTGATGGCCGTATGACGGAAGAAGGCCTTCAGGTTGCGGACACGCCTGAAGTCGATGTTGGCATCCGGCTCATCGATTTCGTAGTCATCCGGATGCGCCGCGATGTCCTCCTGAACCAGCTCCATCAGGTCGTACCCGGCGGCCTTCATGCCCTGGGCGACGACGTCCGTACACACGCCGAAGCCGTCATCCGGGTAACCTGAAGTGTAGTATTTGCTCTTGTATACAGGCTTCGTGGCGATATAAGCCAATGCGCCTTCGAGGATATCCGTCTGGTCGTCCACGCCGTCGCCGTCAAAATCGACAGAGCTTCGGACAGGCGGGATCTCCTCCGCATACTTGTCCGGCAGTCTGTCCGCGGAGGTGCGGAAGAAGAGGGCGGCATGCCCGCTCAGCATGAGGACAATGACGGCCCAGACCGCCAACGCAGCAGGGACCAGGAGCCTGAACTTCCACTTCCTTGTCTTGTGGCGGAAAAACAGCATTCCCGCCAGGGCCCCGGCCGCTCCGCCTGCCCAGGCCGCAAGGAGGAGCTTTGCCTCCGAAATCCGCCACCTGTGCGTGACGGCCCTCCCCTTGTCAATGCCGTACAGGGCGAAGGTCATAAGATTGATCAGGACCAGATACCCGGTCAGGATGTCAGTCTTTCCCATGTTTCTCCTCAGCAGCCTATGCTGCCTCTCTCACCTTCCGAACATACAGGGAACGCCTTCACTCCCTCTTCATGTGAAGCATCAGGAAAAAGACCATGAAGAGCTCACCGACCATGCTGAGCATAAAGATCAGGTCTGTATTTCCGGACGCAGGACCGATGACGGAGAAGAAGAGCATGAGAAGGCCGGCTGCCAGCACGTACCCGCCCCTCTTCTTCACGAGCAGGATGATTCCGATGACAATCAGGAAGAATACGGTTCCCACCGTGGTCATCCGGTTGACCGCGGAGACCCACCCCGGCGCGCCGCCGGTGCTGATATACCTTGTGACGCCCGCAAATGTGAGCAGCTCAAGCTTCTCCATCACGCCTCCGATGACGCCCGGTATCATCAGCAGAACAGCTGTGATCCAGGCGATCTTTACCTTCAGGCCTTTCAGCTTAAGCCCGTAGACACCGATGGGCACGAGCAGGGGAATCAGGAGCCCGCTGAAGATATAGCGGAGCTTGCTGATCGGGACAGCGATCCCGGCGGGAATGACCGCGCCGAGGGCAATGATGGCTGCGTCATACACCAGGCCGGTGCAGAGGCAGGCCAGGCACAGAACGTCCTCCCTTCTTTCGGCGGTGTACATTTTCCACAACATGACCGCCATGATTGCCTCCAGCACCGCGATCACAGTTACGATCAAAAAACCATTGGATAACAGCAGTTCTCTCATAAGTCCTCCCTGTCAGCGTTATAGCCATTTGCAAAAAACTCACCCGGCCGTGATCTGGCTCAGGATGTAAGGATCCTTGATCTTCCGATCCTCCGCCAGCAGCAGGATCTTGGAGAGGATTTCCGCCGTCTTGGGATCGTCATCGATGAAGGGCAGGAAGAGCTTGCCGCGCTGCTGGGAATGCACCGGCAGGATGTTGACCATGCCGCCGCGCTCCCTGTGGATCACGCCGCTGCCCAGCTGGACCGTGTAGTTGTCGTAATGCCCCTTGATGAAGGCGTGGGAGCCCTCGAAGGTGACGTTGGCAAGGCCGAAGAGCTCCATGTTGAAGGTGCAGATCACGCGGCGCATCTCGATGGTGGAATGGCTGGTCTCCGGGTCGACGCCGCCGACGTGGGCGATGCTGACCACCAGATCGACGTCTCGCATGACCTCCGAGTAGAGGATGTCGGGGATTTCCGAGATTTTCTTCTGCCTGCCCGTCTTCCTGTCGTAGAAGGAAACGAACTCAAGCGTCGGGCTCTCCGTGTCAGCCGGCGAAAACCAGTCGGCCAGGGCGTAGATGGTCGCTGCGATGCCCTGCCGGAAATAGATCTTCTGCAGGCCGTCCTCGTAGTCAGCTACCCAACCGCGGCCCTTCAGGGTTGCAAGGGTCTTCTGGGGCTGGATCTGATACCCGGCGAAGAGCCTGGAATCGGCAGAGTCCTTCTCCTCATCGAGTTTGGGGTAGAACTCACGGAAGACCTGCTTGAAGGGCTGTCTGGTTCCGCTTTCCGTCTGCTTCCTGAAGAAGAGCCTCTGGAAGCGGGAAAGCTCGCCCAGTCTGTAAAGTGTGATGGGGTGCGCCACGTAGAAGAGCGTCGCCGGATCGATGGCCGGATCCGCTGCCGTGAGTTCCTCCAGGGTGCCGACGAGGCGGGTAGTGTCCTGATTTCCGGCAGCTTCCGCTCCGGGCTCTGAGCCGCCCGCAGCAGTTTTGCCCGACTCGGCTCTCGCAGCTGCTGCCGCTTTGCCGGTCTCCACGCCCTCAGCCGCTGCCGCTTTGCCCGTTCCCGCGCTCGCCTCTTCGGCCTTTCTGCCGGTCTCCACGCCCTCAGCCGCTGCTGTGCTCACAAAGACCAGCCGCCCGAGGATGCCGGCCGTCACCGGGTTCCGGCACAGCTCAGTGAGCTCTCCCAGGCTGTAGGCCTCCTCTTCCTCCATGGCGCGCTCGAACATGGCCGTGCACCGGGAGTACTGGTTCTTGAGCTTGGCCGCGAAGTCCTTGATTTCTCCGAAGGCCTCATCCTTCTTGAGGGCCGCCGGAACGGACTTCAGGGCCTTGCCGCCCGCGCCCTTGGAGACCTGAAGCTCAGCCTTCCCCTCCGGATCCACGAGGATCCTGGCCGTGTAGCCGCCGGTCTCCACGCCGTCAAAATACTTCCGGTTCTGGGTCACGAGCTCCGTCTCCATGGCAAGCACCAGGCGGAGCTCGTCGGCGTAGCCCGCCGTCGTGGCCATGTTTTTGAGGGCGACCTGGACGCTCTCGCCTTCGCTCTGCCGCCTCTGGGCGCCGAACTGCTTGCTCTCCTTGAGGAAGTTCTGGAGGAACTCGTAGCGGTGGAGGGCATCCTGCCGGTCCTTCATGGGAATGAGGCCATAGCTCATGAGGAGGTCCTTATTTCTCTTGTCGCGGATGGCCTTCTCCAGCTCGTCCCGGTCGACCTTGCCGGTGGCGGCGTCCGCGTATTTCCTGGCCCGGGTGTGCTTGCTGCCGTCCGCGATGTATTTGGCGGACTTGTAGAGGAGGGCGAAATTCTTCTCCCCCAGCTTCTCGTAAACCTCGAAGAACCAGTTGGTGTCGAAGCAGCCGCTGTTGAGCTCCTCCGTCGTGAGGGGCGTGTACCTGGCGATCACGGCCTTCTTGCGGTCGTCGAACCGCTCGTTCATGTGGGCCATGAAATAATAGCAGCCACTCCTCAGGCCCTCCATCTTGAGGACCTCCTCGGCGAAATCAAGCCACTGCGGGGCGTACATGGCCACCTCGATGAGGCGGTCCCTGGTGACCTTATTTTGTTTGACTGCATTTCCAAGGTCGGCTGCCGTCTCGCCGGGGAGCGGCCAGCAGACCTTGAGCAGGTGGCTCAGACACTCTTTCTTGCCGGTCCCGCCGCTGTAATAGTAGTAGCCGTTCCTGTCCAGGGTATCCTTGCCAAGGGCCAGGAGGATCTGCATGAGCCGGGAAATGCCCTCGATCCGGGAGATTCCGCCCACCGCCGGTGAGAAGACCGTCGGCGAGTCGCCGCGCTTGAGCTCCACGTCCAGAATCAGGTTGACCAGCTTTTCGTAGACTTCTGCACACAGCTTGTAGAAGGCGCACTCCTTGTCCACCGTGTGCTTGTCCAGGTCCACGGGCATGTATTTCTGAAGGCTCCTGAGCATGGAGACCGATATGACAGGCCTGAAGAGCCCGGCCAGGTCCCTCACCGCAAAGCTCAGACCGACCATATCGAAGACGGCCTTGTAGAGGAAGTCCTTCGTGATCATGCCCAGCTCGTGGGCCTTCACATAGGAGAAGATCGAGAGATAGTTGTGCGAGGTCCTGCTATACCTGCTGTTCAGCTCGTGCTCATCGAACCGATACACCTTGTCGATCTGGTAGAGGAGCGGGAAGACCGACCGGAACTCCGCCTCATCTCTGAAGCTGCATGCGCGGGAGATGATGGTGCGGAACTTGCCGGAGCGGAGGAAGCAGGCCGTCTCCTTCTTCGGACCGGCCAAAGTCACATAGCGTGACGGCACCTTCTCCATCCATCGGATCTCCTCCGGGAGACGGAGGGCCATGAGGATGGCCGCCCGCGCGATTTCGACAGGCAGGACGAGGCCTTTTTTGCTGGCTATGATTTCCAGGATCGACTGATAGATGCTGTGACGGCCATAGCTGCTGTTATATTTGGGATCGACATAGCGGTAGCCGGACCAGGCGTCTCCGAAGATGGGCTTCTCCGCCTTCAGGTAGGCGTCCATGTCCTTTATGTCTTTCTCATCGAAGCCTGCCTGGATCGCGATATACAGGTTGAAGAGCACCTTCGGGTCCTTGATGATGGTATCGTACACATTCTCCCAGAGCTCCGGGAAGGGATAGCGGGTCCAAAGCTGGCCGCTGTCATCATAGTTCATGAGAAAGAGTCCGTTCTCCAGCAGCTGCTTTTCGCCGCTCACGCTGGTGTACTCCAGCTTCCCATGGGAGACAATGACGGCCCGGATCCTGTCAAAGTAGGAAGTGAGTTCCTTCTCAGTCAGGGAGAAGTAGCGTCTGAGCAGCTTCTGCTCCTCACTCTCCCCGCCGATCTTCTTCAGCAGGTCCACCGCGCGGCCGAGGCCGCTCTTCTTCTCTTCACTCTGACCGGTGATGCCGGGCACGGGATCGTAGTCAGCCGCCGGGTCATACAGGCCGTATCCTTCCGTGTTCAGAATATCGGCTGTGCCCGTGTCCCCGGCGATCTCCGTGTAGAGGACCTTCTCCTTGTCCGTGAGATTGTCGCCATCCGGGAGCACATGCTTGAGAAGGGCCGCGGCGGCCTTTTTGGACTCCCCGCCCTCCTCGCTCCTTCGCTTGAGAATATCGAGTCCCGCGAGGCGGATCTGCTCCTTGTCAGAGCCCAGGAGGCGCATGATGGTCTCCGCGACGCCCTTCTCGTCCTGGGTCTCCAGGAGGTCGAGGACGTTGCGGCGGGTGTCTTCATTTTTGAGGCGGAGATGCTTCTCCAGGCGCTGGACGTCCTCCTTCGAGAGGGGCAGCTTCTTCAGGAGCTGCCAGGCGCAGGTCCGGGTCATGCTCTCCTTGTCGGCCACGTAGTCAATCAGGGCGTCCTTCTGGACCTTGGTCTTCGGGTCGTGGAGAAGGACGCAGAGGTAGCTCCGGCGGGTATTGTAATAGGAATCCGTGATGTCCGTCAGGCGGAGGCATACTTCATCGATGAGCGCCTGGTCCTGGAGGGCGTAGGCGATCATGACCATCCGCTGCGTGAGGTCGCTCTTCTCGAGCGAGGCTCCATACCAGGGGAAGATCATCGGCGCGTACTCGATCGTGCGCTTCTTCATACCATCGGCCAGGTCCTTCAGGATTCCGTAATGAAGCCTGGCCTGGTCCTCACTGTCAAAAAACTCGCTGACATCGAGGGGAGCGAAGACCAGGTCCTGCCCGTAGTTGCCGTAGACCGGCTTGTCGTTGACGTCGCGGATGCAGTTCCGGATGACGGTGTCCACCTCCGAATGGTAGGTGGGCATGAAGGCGGCCGCCATCTGCGGGTCGTCCGGGTAGGTCTCGAGCATTTTGTTGGCCGCCACCTGGCTGAAGTCGGAGTACTGCATATAGCGGTTGTAGTAGGAAATGGTCAGCCGCTGGTTCTTTGTCCCGGACTCCACGATCTCCAGCATGCGGCGGATGGCGTCGTCCGCCTCGTAGAAGCCCAGGGCCCAGAGGCCGATGACGATCTGCACACTGTCCTCGGTCCGGGTCATCTCGAGGGCCTGCTCCCGGTCGAGGACGGCCTCGCTGAGGTCCTTAAGGACCTTGGCGGAGATCCGGTCCATGGATTCGGGGCTGCAGATGCCGGTCCAGGTGGCGATGGCGCGCTTCACGGCGGAAAAACGCAGGAGGTCATTGTCCTGAATCGCCTTCAGAATAGTGAGGAAGGCTTCGGGGCGGCCGCAGTCTGCATTTTCACAGATTGCCTGGCGGACGCCCTCCTGGAGCCTGGCGGCCACCAGGAATCTGGCCAGGAGGTCGTGGAGGTCCGCGTTCCGGGACTTCACGATGCCCCGGATCAGCGGAACAGTGACGATCACCGTATTGTTGTCGCTCAGGAGGGCCTCCCGCACGGCGCTGATGACGCCCTCGTCCCCGCGGTCGATCCTGGCCGCCAGGATGTCATCGAACTGGACCATGTGCAGGTCCCTGGCGTAGTTGTCGTTGCGCTTAAAGTCCAGAAGCTCCGCGTCGATGGGCTCCCCGTCCGCCTCCTTTTCGGTCAGATAGGCAAGCGGCGTCAGGCCGAATATGCCGAGGACCTTGTAGGCCTGCATCAGGCCGAAGGCGTCCAGCATGTGGGCAGCCGGGTCGACAGTCCTCACCGTCGGCCGGAAGATGGATTTCGCATACTGAAAATGGACATACTGGTCCAGAATATAGTTGAAGTCCTCCCTGTATTCCGCCGGTACCAGGATGTCGATGAGCTCCGGGCAGCCTTCACAGATGATGTCCTTCACGGTCAGCCTGCCCGCGGCGCCCTTCATCTTTTCCCTGGTCCATTTGCGGATGACCGGGTGGCCGCTGTGGGGATACATGCTGAATTCGGCCACCTCGTCGAAGAGCTCGCGCTTGTCCTTGGGAAGACGGTCGATCTTCTTCTGGTTGGCCTTGGTCCAGGCCTCGAGCCTGGCCTTCTCCCACTTTGTCCTGGAATTGTAATCGTATGCCATTTCTGCCTCCTCAGGTCAGTCCTGCCGCACGCTGCGCCCCTTCCGCGGAGCTTTATCGTGCCGGCAATTGTCCTCCGGTGTTCCTCACCGGATCAGATTCTGCCCGCGCCGCAGTGTTTTTTCGCTCGGCGCCGGGCGGTTACCAGCTTAGTCCATATGCGCCTTCGCGATGTTCACCACATCCGCCCGGCGAGAAAGACCAGCCGGACGAAGGTCACTTCGCTCTGATCCTTAAGCGGGATCGGTTCATCTCTTTTTGTATACCGTACGCCGTCCGCGAAGAGGGCGACCAGGCCGTCATCAA
>CACXEL010000362.1 GCA_902766655.1 uncultured Lachnospiraceae bacterium
CCGGCAACGTCCTTGAACGTGATGCCCGTGTCCTGCTGAATGTAAGTCTTGGCCCGGCTCTTGCCGACCCCCATGATTCCGCCTGCTCCGGAACCCATGCGGTTCATAACGAAGCTGAAGAAGATCATGAAGAAAATGACGGGCACCAGGAAGCTGACCAGCGACACGATGATTTCCGTCACCATGGAGGTCTGCTCGGCCTTGAACTTGACGCCGGCCTTATCCAGCCGCTCGGTCAGGGCAGTCTCGTCCTCGGTCCTGGTCGCGAAATAAGTCACGGACGCGGTCCCGGTGACGGACTCCTTGGGTGTGATCTCCACCTTGGTGCCGGACATGATGACCTCTTCGATCTCGCCGTTCTCCAGCATCCGGATAAATTCGTTGTAATTGATTTCTCTGGACGTCGTGCTGTCAAAAACGCCCGAGAAAAGACTCATTCCGATGAGCCCGGCCAGGATGCAGATGAGCAGAATGAGGACAGACTGCCGGCTGTTCCTGTTGTTATTTCCACCCTCGGGGCGGTTATTGTTGTTATTATCCATTTTCACCTCCACATACCAGATTATTATATGAAGGTTTCGCCGACATTGCAAGTTTTCTTGAGCGTCACCCCCAAACTTTCATATTTCGGACACAAATTTCCTGATTACAAACAGATGCAAATCTGTTATCATAAGCAATGTATTTTGTTTTACGGTCCACCTAAGGAGGCTTACTATGAAGATCGGTTTCAGTAACGACCAGTATGTGGAAATGCAGTCCGCCCGCATCCGTGAGCGCATCAGCCAGTTCGGAGGCAAGCTGTATCTTGAATTCGGCGGCAAGCTCTTTGATGACTACCATGCATCCCGAGTCCTTCCCGGCTTCCATCCCGACGCCAAGCTCCGCATGCTCATGCAGCTCAAGGACGAAGCGGAGATCGTCATTGTCATCTCCGCCCCGGATATCGAGAACCACAAAGTCCGCGGAGACCTGGGCATCACATACGACACCGACGTGCTCCGGCTCATGAACGAATTCCGCGAATGCGGGCTCTACGTGGGAAGTGTCGTCATAACCCGCTTCCAGAAGCAGGAATCCGCCATTCTCTTCAAGAATCACCTGGAATCCTACGGGGTGCGTGTCTACCTCCACTATTCCATTAAAGGCTACCCCAACAACGTCCCCTTCATCGTCAGCGACCAGGGCTTCGGGAAAAATGACTACATCGAGACCTCCCACCCGCTCGTCGTCATCACGGCTCCCGGCCCGGGCAGCGGCAAGCTGGCTACCTGCCTCTCCCAGCTCTACAATGAGAAGAAGCGCGGTGTGAACGCCGGTTACGCCAAGTTCGAGACCTTCCCGATCTGGAACCTGCCCTTAAAGCATCCGGTCAACCTCGCCTATGAGGCCGCTACCGCCGATCTCAACGACGTCAACATGATTGACCCCTTCCACCTGGAAGCCTACGGCAAGACGACCGTCAACTACAACCGTGACGTAGAGTCCTTCCCGGTCCTCCAGGCCATGTTCGAGATGATCTACGGGGAGTCTCCCTACAGGAGCCCTACAGACATGGGCGTTAACATGGCCGGCTTCTGCATCACCGACGACGAGGTCTGCCGCGAGGCCTCCCGCCAGGAGATCATCCGCCGCTGGTACACGGCAGTAGCCGGTATCGCGGACGGATCCCGCTATGAGAGCGAGGCCGACAAGATCGAGCTCATCATGAACCAGGCCAAGGTCACCAAGTCTGACCGTGCGGTCGTCGCCCCTGCCCTCACCAGGGCCAGGGAGACCGGCGCCCCCGCGACGGCCATCGAGCTTCCTGACGGTCGCATCGTCACGGGCCGAACCTCCAACCTCCTGGGCTGCACCGCAGCTGCCCTCCTGAACGCTCTGAAGACCATGGCCGGGATCGACCATGAGATCCGGATCATTTCCCCGGAGGCCATCGCCCCGATCCAGCACCTGAAGACCGATATTTATAAGAGCAAGAACCCCAGGCTCCACACCGATGAGGTCCTGATCGCCCTCTCCGTCTCGGCCGTGGACAATGCCGACGCCGCCAAGGCCCTGGCAGAGCTTCCCCGCCTGACAGGCTGCCAGGCCCACGTCTCCGTCATGCTGTCCGCCATCGACATCACCGTCATGAAGAGACTGGGTGTCCAGATGACCTGTGAGCCTGTCTATGAGAACAAGAAGATCTTCCACTGATCTCCGGCAAAGCCGCACCTTGGTCCTCATTTCCTGACAGGTCCGGGAACACTGCGGGAATATACTCCCCTTGTTCAACCAGCAAAGCATCATAAAAGACCCGCCCGCTTCCGGACTTGATCCGGCGCGGACGGGTCTTCCTGTTTCATTTCATAAGGAAGGCTTCTTCATAAATAATGATTACAGGTTCTCCTTGAAGAAAGCTTCCATAGCGGCGAGGGAAGCGTCCTCATTGCCGCCTTCCACCACGACCTCGACCTCCTGGCCCTGCTTGACGCCCAGGCCCATGACTGCCATCAGCTTCTTGCCGCTGGCGGCCTTGCCGTTGGCCTTGAGGGTTACTTCACTGTCCAGCGCCTTGATGGCCTTCACGAGATTGCCGGCCGGGCGGGCATGGATACCGACGGGATCCTGAACTACATAGCTAAATGACTTCATAGATTTTTCTCCTTACCACGGTATTTTTGCATCCAATGCCGTTCAGTCAGCCGACCGGTCCGGATCCTTCCGGAACGGCAGCTGTTCACCTGTTGGCTATTGCACCGTTATCATTATACAATAAAAAGTTCTTCCCGTCATCTATAATTGTTCAAATCGCATCAAGTGCGTTCGAAACATCGGCAATCAGGTCCTCGGTGGCCTCCAGACCGCAGGACATTCTCACGAGGCTGCCGGAAATGCCGGCAGCTCTCAGCTCCTCCTCCGTCAGCTGGCGGTGGGTCGAGCTGGCCGGATGCAGGCAGCAGCTGCGGGCATCGGCGACGTGGGTCTCGATGGCAAAGATCCTGAGTTCCTTCATAAAAGCCTCTGCAGCCGCCTTGCCGCCCTTTACTTCAAAGGATACGACGCCGCAGCTTCCCTTCGGCATATATTTCATAGCCCTGTCATAGTACTTGTCGCCCGGCAGGGACGGATAGCTGACAGAGGCGATCTTGGGGTGGTTCTTCAGGAATTCAGCCAGGGCCAGACCGTTCTTGCAGTGCTGCGGCATGCGGACGTGGAGGCTCTCCAGGCCCAGATTTAAAAGGAAAGCATGCTGCGGAGCCTGGATGGAGCCGAAATCGCGCATGAGCTGGGCTGTACACTTGGTGATGAAGGCCCCCTCCTTGCCGAACTTCTCAGCATAGGTGATTCCGTGGTAGCTGTCGTCAGGAGTCGTGAGGCCCGGGAACTTGTCCGCGTGAGCCATCCAGTCGAACTTGCCCGCATCCACGATGGCACCGCCCACGCATGCCCCGTGGCCGTCCATGTACTTGGTCGTGGAATGCGTCACAATGTCGGTCCCCCACTCTATGGGCCGGCAGTTGACCGGTGTCGCGAAGGTATTGTCGACGATGAGGGGGACGCCATGGGCATGGGCCGCGTCGGCGAACATCTCAAAGTCAAGCACCGTCAGGGCCGGATTGGCAATCGTCTCGCCGAAGACGGCCTTGGTGTTGGGGCGGAAGGCCGCGTCCAGCTCCTCCCTGGTGCAGTCTGGGGAGACGAAGGTGAACTCGATCCCCATCTTTCGCATGGTGACATTAAAGAGGTTGTGGGTCCCGCCATAAATGGAACTGCTGGAGATAATGTGGTCCCCCGCGTTCGCGATATTGAAGACAGCGAAGAAGTTGGCTGCCTGGCCCGAGGATGTCAGCATCGCCGCCGTGCCGCCCTCCATCTCGCAGATTTTCTTGGCCACCAAGTCGTTGGTGGGGTTCTGAAGACGGGTATAGAAGTAGCCCTCGGCCTCCAGGTCAAAAAGCTGACCCATGTGAGCGCTGGTGTCATATTTGAACGTTGTGCTCTGGTAGATGGGCACCTCTCTGGGCTCACCGTTCCCGGGCCTGTAGCCGCCCTGCACGCAGGTAGTTTCAATATTCCAGTTTGCCATAAATTTCTCCCTTCTCGCACCCGCAAATCAATTCCGGAGCGCTGACTCCTATTATAATACGCGGGGGGAGTCTCCTTCAAGCCTTGCGGAAAAAAACGCGCGATTGTTCACCAGCCTTCCTGCCTGACTCTCCCGGCCAGGTCCGACATGGTCTCTGCCCGCTCCGTATGACGGCCGTCACCGTTTCCTGCACCGCGCTGTTTCATGGCGATCTCCCGGGCCCGCCTTCTCTTTTCCTCATGTGACAGCGGTGCGGGATCCTCATACCGCCAGATATACCCGCCGTCCGACTTCCGCTGCCGCCGGCAGACGCCGGAAATATGGCTGATGTGGTAGGTTTCCTGCGCCTCCTTTATGCTGTCCCAGGTCCTGACCGGGACCATATCCTTGGTGTACTGAATGACCTTTCTCTTGACCATTGTTCGGTCCTCCTTGTGTGTTGATTGTGGCCCCGTCCCTTCGGCAGGACGGTCCCTTCAGTACACACACCTTAGTGGACCTTTCAAATTCTGTAAACGGATTAGTCCGCCTATGTTCACTTTTGTGCAAAACCTGTTCACTTTTGTGATATCATAATGAGAATCAGGGACGGCCTTTTTCTCAAAATCAAAAGATCTTGAGAAAAAGGCCGTCCCTGATTCTCATCCCGCTTCGTTCTGGGCTTTTTTGCGGATCCGCTGAATCGCGTTGTCTATGGATTTGGGAGTCTTGCCCATCTTGCGGGCTATTTCCCTGTAGTCGTACCCGTCCAGATACAGGTCCAGGACCTCGTTCTCCATCCGGCTCAGGTGGAGGCGGATCCTGCGAAGGGTCTCGTCCTTGATTTCATTTTCCAGGATCAGGACCTCGGGGCTGTGGTCCTCGGTGTCGGCCATGTCCGCCCACTCGTCGTCCGTAAGGGCCACCGAGTCGTTGAGGGCCCGGTTCTTCTGGCGCAGGGAGGCCTCGATGGCCTGAGACATCTGGCGGTCAATGCAGAGACAGGCGAAGGTGGAAAAGGAAGCCCTCCGCTCATTGTCCGGGTCAAAGTCCCGGACGGCCTTGTAAAGGCCGATCATCCCTTCCTGGATGAGGTCCTCGGTCTCTCCGCCGATCAGGAAACGGGCCTTGGCCATTTTCCGGATCAGCGGCTTGTACCGCTCGAAGAGCGCATCCACCGCCTCACTGCCGCCTGCCCTTATCTCCCGGATCAGGTCCTCATCACGCATCACAGGCCTCTCTGGCGGACGATCTCATACATGAGCACGCCGGCTGCCACGGAGGCATTCAGGGAATCGATCTCCCCCTTCCTGGGGATAGCCGCTGTAAAATCGCATTTCTCCCTGACAAGACGGCTGACTCCCTCACCCTCGGAGCCGA
>CACXEL010000363.1 GCA_902766655.1 uncultured Lachnospiraceae bacterium
ATCGACGGCCTCTACTACTATGGGCACCCCTTCGGCTGCAGCCAGCTGGGCGGTGACCTCATGCAGACCAGGAAGCTCCTCACGGCCCTGGTCCGCCACCCCAACGCAGGCGGCGTGCTCTGCCTGGCCCTGGGCTGCGAGAACCTGACCCAGGACCTCTTCAAGGAAGCTCTGGGCGAATATGACCCGGACCGCGTCAAGTTCCTGGTCTGCCAGGAGGTCGAGGACGAAATCGAGGCCGGCTCCGCTCTCCTGAAGGAACTGGCGGCCTACGCAGGCCAGTTCAAGCGCCAGACCCTTCCCGCCAGCGAGCTCATCGTCGGCATGAAGTGCGGCGGCTCCGACGGCCTCTCCGGCATCACGGCCAACCCGACTGTCGGCCGTTTCTCCGACAGACTGATCGCCCTGGGCGGCTCCACAGTCCTCACCGAGGTCCCGGAAATGTTCGGCGCCGAGAACATCCTCTTCTCCCGCTGCGAGAGCACCGAGGTCTTCGACAAGGCCGTGGACATGGTCAACGATTTCAAGCAGTATTTCGTGAGCCATGGCCAGGTGGTCTACGAGAATCCCAGCCCGGGCAACAAGGCGGGCGGCATCACCACGCTGGAGGACAAGTCCTGCGGCTGCGTCCAGAAGGGCGGCTCCGCTCAGATCGTGGACGTGCTCCGCTACGCCGAGCCGGTCACCAAGAAGGGCCTGAATCTCCTGTCCGGCCCCGGCAACGATCTGGTCTCCGCTACGGACCTGACAGCCGCCGGCGCCCACATGATCCTCTTCACCACCGGCCGCGGCACGCCCTTCGGAGCGCCGGCCCCCACAGTGAAGATTTCCACCAACTCTGCCCTCTATAACAAGAAGCACGCCTGGATCGACTTCAATGCCGGCTCCGTCGCGGAGGGCGAATCCCTGGATGCTGCCGGTGACCGCCTCCTGGACTATGTCCTGCGCGTCGCCAGCGGCGAGAAGACCCTCGCCGAAAAACACGGGTGCCGGGAGATTTCCATCTTCAAGGACGGCGTCGTACTGTAATACACCTCGTCTTCCGTCAGCGATTCATGTGTCTTTCCTGTGGACACACGAGGCTGATCAATATGCCGCAGACCGGCACGCTCTTCCGGCGGTCGCTGTCCCCTGATTTACGGACTGCCCGCCGGAGAGCAAAAAAGAGACCGCAAACGCGATGATGCGTTTGCGGTCTCTTTTATTTTTTCCTGACAATGATGGAAAAAAGCGGAGGGATTCACCTCTTCCGTTCCTGTTCCCGGACAGCCTCGGCATCCTCCTCGGGCATGGGCACAATATTGGCCGCCGCCAGTATGCCCACGCTGATGGCGCCGCCGAGAAAGACAGGGAACCCGGTCTCCAGCAGGCCCAGGGTCAGGCCGATCAGGCCGCCGATGACCAGAGCGACAGAGAGGACCAGCAGAATGTTCACCACATACCTGAGCACCGTCTGCCGGTCGGGCTTTCTCAGACGGAAGCTCGAGCCGATCTGCTCATAGTAATCCCGGGCCACCTCCTTCGGTGTCCCCAGCTCCCTCAGCACTGTTCTCACGTCCTGGTTGGTCGGCTCCTCGCCGCCCGTATACCGCCGCAGACTCTCATAGATCCGCCTCCTGAGGAAGGTGGCCGCCTGGCGCCTCTTTCGCACCGGCAGGCGTTCGACCACGTCATCCACGTATCTGTCTATCATTCTGCTGACCATGACTTATTCCCTCTCTTCTGCCTCATAGCGCTGCTGTCTCTGCCCGACCGCTTCCCGGCTCATTCAAATCACTTCCTGCATGGCGCCCGACATGGCCTTCCACTGTCCTTTCAGCTCCTCGCGGACCTGCCGCCCCTCCTCAGTGATCACGTAGTACTTCCGGGGCTTGGAGGTGCTGGTATCCCACCTGTTCTCGAGGAGTCCCTGGGAAGAAAGCCTGCGGAGCAGCGGGTAGAGCGTGTTGGCCTCAACGGGCATCCCCTTCCCGGCCAGCGCCTCCACCAGGTTGTATCCATAGGCCGGTTCATCCAGACAGCAGAGCACCAGGAGGACGATCGTCCCCCTCCGCATCTCCATTGTCAGCGATGAAACCACAGTCTCCCTTCCCATATGACTCCTCTGTCTATGACAAGTACACTCCCCCGTATACTCTTGTCTCCCTGAAAATGAAGGCACGCCTCCTCTTTCGCGATCCGCATGTCCTGGCGCTGATCGATAACACCTTTTCAAAACACTTTATAGTGTATAACACATTATATTTATTTTCAACTATAATGTTTAGTCTTTTATACTAAATATTATTATAATGTGTAATATAGTTTACTGTGTTCAACACACTATGTCAACACAGTCTTTCCGCTTTTTCGCACGAGTCACATCACTTGCCAAGCTGTGTCCGGCCTGTCACGCCTGCACCATCATCCCGGTCCAACTCTCCAGGTCCCTTACGACAGGCTGATCCTCACATTTCCTTCCGTGCGGGCACATCGAAACAGCGCAGACCACAACGCAAAAAAGACCGGCGGGGCGGAAGAAACCTTCAGGCAGGTATCCTCCGCTCCGCCGGTCCCGGCAAAGCGCTGTATTCTCTTACTATTCATCGACCGGATCCGATGTGTGAACAGTTCGCGTCAGACCGGCGAGAGCTCAGACATTCCGCAGGACCACGGCCTCGTAAGGCCTTAAGTCGAGCGTCAGGATTCCGTTGTGGACCTGGCGGCGTTCACCACCGGCCCCGTATCCCCATTTGTCGGTCACAAAGACCTCCTCCATCTCGCAGCAGCCCTCCCTGGGGATGCCGGTCTCCCAGACCGGGAGCTCGACGGGTGTCATGGCGTCGGCGGAATTGACCACGCAGACAAGCTGTTCCGTGTCCGTGAAACGGCCGTAGGACACATACTGATAACCGCAGCCCAAATCCTTGATGGAGCCGTCCCGGAAGGCCTCGTGGCCCTTATGGAGCGCGATAGCGGCCCGGTAGAAGGCCAGCAGGTCATGGTCTTCATTTCCCCAGGGGTAGGTGCGGCGGTTGTCAGGATCCGTAAAGCCCACCACGCCGGCCTCGTCACCGTAGTAGATGGTCGGGGCGCCGATGAAGGTCATCTGGATCAGAACAGCCTCCCGCAGGACGGCAGGCTCAATGTCCTGCCCGGCAGCCCACCAGCCCAGGTTCTGGACCCGGCCCACCCTGTGGTTGGTCCGGGTCAGGAAGCGTGAGTGGTCGTGGTTGTCCAACTCATTCATGGCGCACATGAGCGAGGGTCCCATAAAGCTGGCCAGATGGTAGCGCATAGCGCTGGCGAAGGCTTCGCCGTTGCCCAGGAGCGTAGGGTCGAAAGCATCAGAATGCTTCTCCATGCCTGTCAGGAACCAGGAGACCGGCTCCATGAAGGCGTCGTAGTTCATGACGGTATCCCACTCGTCGCCCTCCAGCCACTCGCTGGCATTGCCATAGTGTTCGGCCAGGATGATGGCGTCCGGATTGGCCTGCTTGACCTCTGTCCTGAAGCGCTTCCAGAAGCTGTGATTGTATTCCCGGGTATAGCCCAGGTCGGCAGCCACATCGAGGCGCCAGCCATCGGCGCAGTAGGGGGCAGAGACCCATTTTCTGCCGACGTGGAGAATGTACTCCACCAGGGCAGGGCTTTCCTCGTAATTGAGCTTTGGCAGGGTCTTGTGGTTCCACCAGCCCTCATAGAACTCGTTGTTGGGCCAGGCGTGCTCGTTGTTGAACTTAAAGAAGCTGTGGTAGGGGCTGGACGCATCCACGTAAGCGCCGGGCTCATAGCCCTCCTGGCCAACGTAGATCCGCTCACGGTCCATCCATTTGTTGAAGGAACCGCAGTGGTTGAAGACACCGTCCAGAATGAGGCGCATGCCCCGCTTGTGGATCTCTGCAATAAGGTCCGCCAGCAGATCGTCGGATGCGTTCAGATTGGCCGACTCCGTCACCCTGGTGCAGAATCTGGATGCGTGGGAATTGTCATGGTCACCCCACTCAAGGAGGTTCCCGCCGTCGCAGACGATCCGGCCGAGATGGGGATCCACATGGTCGTAGTCCTGGATATCGTACTTATGGTTGGACGGCGAGACGAAGATGGGGTTCAGGTAAATGACCTCCACCCCCAGTTCCTTCAGATAGTCCAGCTTCTGCAGGACCCCCTCCAGATCGCCGCCGTAAAAGTTCCGCACGTCCATGTTCTCGGGCGGCTGGTTCCAGTCCGTCACCTTATTGGAATAATCGTCTATGTAGTAATATTCGCGGGTCAGCACGTCATTGGTCGGATCCCCGTTGCAGAAGCGGTCGGTGTAGATCTGGTACATGACCGCCCCCTTGGCCCAGGCGGGCGTCGAAAAGTTAGGCGCCAGGCGGAAGCTGTTGCGCTTGGCCAGGTCCCGGCTGATTCCCATCTTGTTGTAGTAGTAGACTTCCTCGCCCTTCCGCAGCTCAAAATAGTAATACAGCGTCTCCCGCTCCACGGTGATGTAGATTTCGTAGAAATCGAAGGCGCCACGGCTGAACGCCCTGGTCAGCTGCTCACGCCTCGACCCGCTGATGAGAAATACCTGGTCGACGTTGTCGCGCAGCGTCCGGATCCTTACAGAGACCAGGTCCCCGGACCGGGGTTCGTTGGGCGTACGAAAGTAAGGACTCTCGTCCGAGAAAACGGCACGTGCATGGAAGGACGTTCCCTGAAAGGAATCGTACGTATATGCCGAATTGTAGCCTTGTTCCTGTGACATGCTTATGACTCCCGATCCCCCGTCAGCTCTTCCTGCGCCGTTCCCTCCACAGGCGCAGCACCTTCGGACCCATCAAAGAGGGCCTCGAACTCTTCCCGGGTGATTTTTTCCTTCTCTAGCAACAGGGCGGCGCACTCGTCCAGCACCCTCCTGTGCTCCATGATTATTTTCCTGGCTTCCTCGTAGCAGTTGTCCACGATAGCCTTGACCTCGGCATCGATCTCGTCGGCAGTCCGCTCGCTGTAGGATCTCATTTTCTCGTAATTGGCGCCGATGAAGACCTCGTCGGAATCGTTGTCGTAGGAAATGAGGCCCATCCGCGAGGACATGCCGTACTTGGTGACCATGGCCCTGGCCGTGGATGTAGCCGTCTTGATGTCCTGGGAGGCACCGGTCGTGATGTCATCGAAGATGATCTCCTCGGCGATACGGCCGCCCAGATCCACCATGATGGACTCCAGCATCCTGCCGCGGGTGTTGAAGATCTCGTCCCGCTCCGGCAGAGGCATGGTGTAGCCGGCTGCCCCGAGACCGGTCGGGATAATGGAGACCGAATAGACCGGTCCCACATGGGGAAGGACGTGGAAAAGGATCGCATGGCCGGACTCGTGGTAGGCTGTGATCTCCTTGTCCTTCCTGGACATGACCTTGCTGCGCTTTTCGGCGCCGATGCCGACCTTGATGAAGGCGTCCTTAATATCCGCCTGCCTCAGGTAGCCCCTTCTCTCCCGGGCTGCCACGATGGCCGCCTCGTTGAGGAGGTTCTCCAGATCGGCGCCGGAGAAGCCGGCGGTAGTCTGGGCGATCTCCCTGAGGTCCACGTCGTCACCCAGAGGCTTATTGTGGGCATGGACCCTGAGGATTTCCTCGCGGCCCTTGACGTCGGGCATGCCGACTGCCACCTTGCGGTCAAAACGGCCGGGGCGCAGAATGGCCGGGTCCAGGATATCCACGCGGTTGGTGGCTGCCAGGACGATGATTCCTTCGTTGACGCCGAAGCCGTCCATCTCCACCAGGAGCTGGTTCAGCGTCTGCTCGCGCTCGTCGTGGCCGCCGCCGAGACCGGCGCCGCGGCGTCTGGCGACCGCGTCGATCTCGTCGATGAAGACGATGCAGGGATGATTCTTCTTGGCGTCCTCGAAGAGGTCACGGACGCGGGAGGCGCCGACGCCGACGAACATTTCCACAAAGTCAGAGCCGGAAATGGAGAAGAAAGGCACGCCGGCTTCACCGGCCACAGCCTTGGCGATCAGCGTCTTACCGGTACCGGGAGGGCCCACCAGAATAACGCCCTTGGGAATGCGGGCTCCCACCGTGGTATAGCGGACCGGGTCCTTCAGGAAGTCGACGATCTCCTCGAGATCCTGCTTTTCCTCCTCCAGGCCGGCCACGTCGTCGAAGGTGACGGTCTGGTCCCTGGCGGTGGTCATCCTGGCCCGGCTCTTGCCGAAGTTCATCATCTGGGAATTGCTCCCGCCCGCCTGGCGATTCATGAGTATGAAAAAGAAAATGATGATGGCCACGCCCAGGAGCACCGGTACGAAGGTGCTCATGAAGGCGCTGGTCTTCGGGACCGCCTCCACGTTGAAGGGCACGTCGTCATACTTATCCTGCAGGAGCTCGCGGATCTCGTCCACATCGGTGACGTAGAAGCCGGCAGCCGTTCCGTCCTCAAGGCGGACGATGACCTGACCCGTGGCGCCGTAGCCGTCGGGCTTGATGGTCACCCTGGTCACCTGGTCCTTCTTCAGGGCCTTCTCGAATTCAGCGTAGCTGAAGGAGTCCGTCGAGGTCACCCTGGCGGCGATCGCATAATAGGCGCCCGCCATGATGAGCACGATCAGAAAATATATAAAAATGCTTCTTCCTGGTCTGTTATCCAACTTTACTCAGTCCTCTGTCAGTTCAACTACGCCGATATAGGGCAGGTTCCTGTACATCTGTTTGTAGTCCATGCCGCAGCCGACCACGAACTTGTCCTCGATCTCGAAGGCAACGTAGTCCACCTTCACGTCCCGCTCACGTCGATCGGGCTTGTCCAGCAGCGTGCAGAGCCTGAGGGAAGCCGGCTTTCTGCCTCTCATGATATCCATGAGATAGTAGAGGGTACGGCCGGAGTCGATGATGTCCTCCACCACCAGAACGTCCTTGCCCTCCAGGGGCTGGTCCAGATCCTTCACGATCCTGACAATACCGGACGATTTGGTATCGTCGCCGTAGCTGGAGACAGACATGAAATCCAGCTCGACCGGCACGTCCTCGGGAATCCGCTTGGAGAGCTCGGACATAAAATAGTAGCCGCCCTTCAGGACACAGATCATATGAATGGTCTTGCCGGCGTAATCGCGCGCTATCTGCTCCGCAAGAGCGCATGCCCTGTCGGATACTTCCTGTTCTGAAATCATGACACTGATCTTTTCACTCATTTTCTACCCCCTGACCGGATTCTTCTCCTCCGGCCTTCTCTGCCTTTACCATTAATATCCGACGCGTCCCGGCCCCGATCCGCCGGCCTTCGCCTGACCGGATCCCGACAGCCCACAGGATGTCACTGCCGTCCGCAAGGAGCGGCACCCGGTCCCGGTCCTCCGCCGGCACCTTCCGGTCGGTAAAAAGATCGGATATGGACCGGCGTCTCCCGTCCGGATGAATGACAATAAAATCCCCTGCCCTTCGACAGCGAATTCGTGCCGTATCCTTTATTTTATCATAATCGAACCATTTCGTACACTGATTTTGACCGGGACAAAAGGCCAGTTTTTTATTTTCCTCCCAGGTCTCCGGTCCGACCAGGACAGTCTCAAAGACCCAGTCGCCAAAACGCGTAATCCCGGGAACCAAAAGACCTGTCTCCTCCGGGATCTCCGCCCGGTCCGGCCGGGAAATGACTACCCCCTCCGGCACTCTCCTCGCCCGGATACCGCCGGGCAGGTCGGCCGTACGGCCGTTCCTTCCCCGAAAGAGGTCTCTGACCGCTTCGATGTGCCGCGCGGTCAGGTCCTTCCCGCCGCCCCGAAGCTCCGCAAGCGCCAGCCTGATCACCCCGCCGGCGATGATGGGTGGCTCCTCCTCAACAAGAGAGGCGGCGAGCACAACTCTGCCCTCCTCCCGTCTCCCAAAGCGGCGATAACGGTCCTCCGCCACCAAAGAGAGGTAGTCCCAAGCCTCGGCGACAAGCTCCGCCGTCCGGGCCATGTGCTCGGAGGCGCGGCTGTTCACGCCTTCCCTGAGCGCGGGAATGACCTCAAGCCGCAGCCGGTTCCGGGTGTAGTCCGTCTCCGCGTTCGTCGAATCCTCACGCCAGAGGGCGCCTCTCGCCCTGAGAAAGGCTGTGATTTCCTCCCTGGAAACGCACAGGAGCGGCCGGACGTAGACCCCGCTGACCGGCCGGATGGATCCGAGTCCGGCGAGTCCCGTCCCCCGGGCCGCGTTGAAGAGGAAGGTCTCCGCCCGGTCATCCATGTGGTGGGCCAGCGCGATACTGTCCGCGCCGAGCTCCCGACGGGCCTCCTCAAAGGCCTGCCGCCTGGCAAGCCGCCCGGCCTCCTCGAGTCCGAGACCTGCGCGGGCCGCCAGAGCAGGCACGTCGACGTGGACGACCCTGCAGGGAATACCCGCC
>CACXEL010000364.1 GCA_902766655.1 uncultured Lachnospiraceae bacterium
ATGGTAGGTATGGGCGAAAGACTGAGAAAACTGAGAAAAGAACATCGGCTGACCCAGAGAGAGCTGGGGAACCGGGTGGGCCTTCGGGACAATTCGATCTCTCTTTTTGAGTCAGACAGCCGGGAGCCGTCTGCCAGCATGCTGGTGCGGCTTGCCTCCGAACTCCACACGACGCCGGACTATCTGCTCGGTGTGGATAAGCAGCAGTTCATCGTCATCGACCAGATGGATGAGCCGGACCGTGAGGTCCTTGTGATGCTTGCCGCTTCCCTCATTGAAAAACACCAGGCCAGGCAAGACAAATCATGACTTTGAAAAGCGGTATCGAATATGAATGCAGTGCCCTGCCCCGTTCGCGGAAAAGCGGATCGGGACGGGGCTGTTTTGTGTGTCCTGAGATTTCAATGGGAGACCGGGCAAAAGGGAGGCCGGCGGTGTTTCTGTTTCGGCTGTACATTGAAAGTGAGAGGGAAAATGAACACGAACAACTTGCCAGTCATCTGCCGGGGTGCCCTTCGGGTCCTGGGCAGAGACGAAAAAACCGGGTTCTTCTACGCCGTCGATCAGGACCAGGACCGCTTTGGAATCCTGAAACGGCGGGAGACGATCAACACCAGGGCCTATGCTTTTCTGATGCGCCACAGGCACGAGCACATCTGCAGGGTCTATGACTTCTGGGAGGACAAGGACAGTTACTGGATCTTTGAGGAATATGTCAGAGGCCGGAATCTCCGGGATCTGACGGCAGAGCACTGTCTGTCTGCCGGTGATTCTTTGCGGATCATGCTGGAGGTCCTGGATGGGCTGCAGTTCCTCCACAGCGCCAGTCCCGCGATCATTCACCGGGATCTGACGCTGACCAACGTTATGATGGACGAAATGGGCAGGGCCCGGATCGTGGATTTCGGAGCTGCCAGGGTCTACGGGAAGGGCATGGCCCGGGACACATGCCCCATAGGCACACCGGGTTATGCGGCGCCCGAACAGTTCGGCTTCGCCCAGTCCGACGCCCGCACGGATATCTACGCGGCGGGGATTCTCATGCGGGCCATGGGCCTGGACCGGGGCAAATTCAGACATGCTGTATGGCGGGCTACCCGCCTGGCGCCCGAGCGCCGGTATCACAGTGCTGCCGCTATGGCTGCCGAGCTCCGGGCGCTGAGCCTCGGATTTGGGGGAAGCGCTGTTTTCGGGGGAACAAGGCACGGTCTCCGGCAGATGTGACGCCTTCAGCTCCCTGTGTCTCCGGATTTTGTCCGCGCCGCCCTATTTTTCGGTCAAATTGAACATATCACGGATTGACCGGAAAAGTAAAATATGTAAAAATAGATAACAGAAGTTTCCTGCGAGAGCACGGCATCCGCCGTCCTTGCCGGACCGCGGTGCAGGAACTGGTCCTGCAGGCTGGCCCGGGATGAACAGACAATTAGGAGGACATATGAAGAAGTATGGCTTTGGCGTTGATGTAGGGGGAACCTCCATCAAGATCGGTCTTTTTGACATGAGCGGTGTCGTTATGAAGACCTTTGAGATAAAGACTGTGACTGACAACGGCGGGGCTGAGATCCTGGATGATATCGCGGCCGCCATCATGACTGAGCTCTATGAGGAGCATATCTCCAAGACTGACGTCGAGGGAATCGGCCTGGGTGTTCCCGGACCGGTCGGCCCGGACGGCACAGTCTACGGCTGTGTGAACCTTGGATGGGGTACTTTCAATGTGGAGTCAGCCCTTTTCATCAAGACCGGCATTCCCGTAAAGGCCGGCAACGATGCCAACGTGGCCGCCCTCGGTGAAATGTGGCAGGGCGGTGGCAAGGGCCACAAGGATGTGGTCATGGTCACCCTGGGCACCGGCGTCGGCGGCGGCATCATCATTGACGGTAAGATGGTGGCAGGCTTCCATGGCGTTGGCGGCGAGATGGGTCACATGAAGGTCAACTATGACGAGACAGACATCTGCGGCTGCGGCAAGAGCGGCTGCCTGGAGCAGTATACCTCCGCGACGGGTATCGTCCGCATGGCCAGAAAGAAGCTCGCCACAGAGCTCAGAACTACGGTCCTCAAGAAGGACGCACTGAGCTCCAAGGCTATTTTCGACGCTGCCAAGGACGGCGACGTGGTCGCATTGGAGCTGGTGGATGACCTCTGCAGGATCCTCGGCCGGGCCCTGGCCAACATCGCCTGCGTCATCGACCCCGAGGTCTTCGTCATCGGCGGCGGTGTCTCCCGCGCCGGTGAGGCACTTGTGGAAGGCATCCGGAAATACTACAGCATGTATGCCTTCAGCCGCAGCGAGACGACCAAGATCGTCCTCGCCTCCCTCGGCAACGACGCCGGCATGTACGGCTGCATCCGTATGCTCTTCTGACGAAGATGGCTTTTGCGCGATAAGGCTTTCGCAGTCCCGCGGTGCCCGCACATGTGGAGATGGGAAGGCCAACGTACCCCGGGACAGGCGCCGGATCCGGAGCATTATTTCATAACTGAATAGGAAGCGGAATGGACCCGGGAAGGCGCTCAAGGTTTTTCCGGGTCTTTTGTGCATTAGTGCTTTTTTGCCGTATAAAGCAAGTTCAATTTTGTTAACAGTTTCGATTGACAAAGGGGACAAATTTCGATATTATTATATCGATAAATAAAAATCGATATAATAATATCGAGAAAGATTTCTACAGGAGGATGCCATGGAAACAGATGCCAGAAATGAGAGCATGATCGTGGATTCTGTCGAGTCGCTGGAGGCCAGGATGGCTGCCATGCGCAAGGCACAGGAAGCCTTCTCCGCCTACACCCAGGAGGAGGTGGACAGGATCTTCAAGGCAGCGGCTACAGCTGCCGACAAGGCGAGGATTCCCCTTGCCAAGATGGCTGTCGAGGAGACCGGCATGGGTCTCGTGGAAGACAAGGTCATCAAGAACCACTACGCTTCCGAGTATATCTACAATGCCTACCGCAACACGCAGACCTGTGGCGTGATCGAAGAGGATCCGGTCTATGGAATCAAAAAGATTGCGGAACCCATCGGTCTCATCGCGGCTGTCATCCCGACTACCAATCCGACATCCACCGTTATCTTCAAGACACTGATCTGCCTCAAGACCCGGAATGCCATTATCATTTCCCCGCATCCGCGCGCAAAGGGCTGCACCATCGCCGCGGCAAAGCTGGTCCTCGAGGCGGCTGTGGCAGCCGGTGCCCCTGAGGGCATCATTGGCTGGATCGACGTCCCCTCTCTGGCCCTTACCCAGACTGTCATGAAGGAAGCTGACTGCATCCTGGCCACAGGCGGCCCGGGCATGGTCCATGCGGCCTACAGCTCCGGCAAGCCGGCCCTGGGCGTCGGCGCCGGCAACACACCGGCCATCATCGACAGCTCGGCAGACATCCGCCTGGCCGTCAACTCCATCATCCACTCCAAGACCTTCGACAACGGCATGATCTGCGCCTCCGAGCAGTCCGTGACCGTCCTCAGCGATATCTACGATGCGGTAAAGGCCGAGTTCGCCTACAGGGGCTGCTACTTCCTCCAGGGCGAGGAGCTCGACAAGGTCAGGAAGACCATTCTGATCAACGGCGCCCTGAACGCCAGGATCGTCGGCCAGAGCGCTTTCAAGATCGCTGAGATGGCGGGTGTCACCGTGCCCGAGACGACCAAGGTCCTCATCGGCGAGGTCGAGAGTGTTGACATTTCCGAAGAGTTCGCCCATGAGAAGCTGTCTCCGGTCCTTGCCATGTACAAGGCGGACACCTTTGAGGAGGCTCTGGACAAGGCTGACAAGCTGGTCCGCGACGGCGGCTTCGGCCATACGGCTTCCCTCTTCATCGACGTGGCCCAGGAGGAGAAGATCGCTGCCCATGCCAGCCGCATGAAGACCTGCCGTATCCTCATCAACACACCGTCCTCCCAGGGCGGCATCGGCGACATCTACAACTTCAAGCTCACTCCGTCCCTGACACTGGGCTGCGGTTCCTACGGCGGCAACTCCGTTTCCCACAACGTCGGCGCTCTGGACCTTATCAACGTAAAGACAGTCGCAGTAAGGAGGGAGAATATGCTCTGGTTCCGCACCCCGGAAAAGGTCTATTTCAAGAGGGGCTGCATGCCGGTCGCGCTCGATGAGCTGGGCACGGTCATGCACAAGAAGCGCGCCTTCATCGTCACCGACAGCTTCCTTTACAAGAACGGCAATACAAAGCCGATCGAGGACAAGCTCGACAGGATGGGCATCGTCCACACCTGCTTCTACGACGTCCAGCCCGATCCGACCCTCAAGAATGCCCTGGCCGGCACCGCCCAGATGCGGGCCTTTGAGCCGGACGTGATCATCGCCCTGGGCGGCGGCTCTGCCATGGACGCGGCCAAGATCATGTGGGTCCTCTATGAGAATCCGGACGCTGATTTCTCCGACATGGCCATGGACTTCATGGACATCCGCAAGCGTATCTACACCTACCCGCACATGGGGAAGAAGGCTTACTTCGTGGCCATCCCGACATCCTCCGGTACAGGTTCCGAGGTCACGCCTTTCGCCATCATCACCGATTCCGACGCCGGCATCAAGTACCCGCTGGCCGACTATGAGCTGCTTCCGGACATGGCCATCGTGGACACCGACAACATGATGACCCAGCCCAAGGGCCTGACCTCCGCCTCCGGCATAGACGTCATGACCCATGCTGTGGAAGCCTACGTCTCCATGATGGCTTCCGACTACACCGACGGTATCGCCCTCAAGGCCACCAGGCTGGTCTTCAACAACCTGCCCCAGGCCTATGCCGACGGCACTGACGTGACGGCCCGCGATCACATGGCCAACGCTTCCTGCCTGGCCGGTATGGCTTTCGCCAACGCCTTCCTGGGCATCAACCACTCCCTGGCCCACAAGCTGGGTGCCTACCACCATATCGCCCACGGCGTCGCCAACGCCCTGGTCCTCCTTTACGTCATCCGCTACAACGCCAAGGAAGTTCCCACCAGGATGGGTACCTTCCCGCAGTACCAGTATCCGCACACCCTTCGCCGCTACTGCGAGATCGCGGAGTACAACGGCATCAAGGGCAAGGATGACCAGGAGACCCTGGATCTCTTCATCGAGAAGCTCCGCGAGCTCAAGCATGCCATCGGCATCAAGGACTCCATCAGGGAGTACGGCGTCGACGAGAAGTACTTCTTCGACACCCTCGACGAGATGTCTGAGCAGGCCTTCAACGACCAGTGCACCGGCGCCAATCCCCGGTATCCGCTGATCAGCGAGATCAAGAAGATTTACACGCTGGCATATTACGGCGAGGATGATAAGAAGGTCGATTTCTGATTGTCTTCATTTGCGGGAAGGAGGCAGGGCAAGATGCCTGCCCTCCCCGTTTCAGGAAAATGACGACAGGAAAAAGTGATACGGGAGGTTACTATGGAATTCAATGAGAAGGATATTATTGTAAAGCGGTCCTACAAGACTGTCTATAAAGTCGGTGACGAGATCATCAAGGTCTTCAGCGAGGACCACCCCAAGACAGGCGTCTTCAATGAAGCCCTGATCACCGCCTACGTCGAGTCCTACGGCGTGCCGGTGTCCAAGGTCAACTATGTCCGCGAATTCGACGGCAAATGGGCTATTTCCCTGGAGTACGTGGCCGGAGACACCCTTGAGCAGGCCATGGAGAAGGATCCGGAGCACATCGACGAATACCTTGAGAAGCTGGTGGACATCCAGCTCCACGTGAACAGCTTCCGGGCGGATGGCCTCCGCAACACCGTGGACAAGCGCTTCGATGAGATCGCAGCGCTGAAGGAGATCGATCCCAGCACCCGCTATGAGCTTCAGCAGCGGCTCCACGGTATGAGACGCCACACCAAGCTCTGCCACGGCGACTTCGTCCCCTCC
>CACXEL010000365.1 GCA_902766655.1 uncultured Lachnospiraceae bacterium
TCTCCTGACCGCATCCCCCTAAGGGAAGGGGAATTGTTTTGGCGCAGCGTCCCTCCTGCCCACCGTTCGGCCAGTCCCCCCGGAAATCAAAGTCGGAAGCAGCCGCCTCCGCAGAACTCGCGGAGGATGGAGTTGGTGGGCACGTCGTCCAGCGGTGCAGTGATGAAATAGTCCAGGAATTTCAGGAGATGAAGGGCCTCGTGGTACTGGGGGTGGTCTCTGGGCACCTGGAAAAGCAGGGGCTGAGCGTAGAGCTTGAGGACGGCGGCCTCATAGGGGAGGGCTGAGTTAAAGAAAACATCGGCATTTTCCTGGTGGGGGAAGATGTTGCGCTCCTCGCCCTCACGGACCTTGCTCCACATGCTGAGGGTGTCGGCGGCGGAATAGCCGCGGGTGCGGTGGTCGCGGACGATCCTGCGGATCAGGCGGCCCTCTGAGGAAGGTATCCGGTTGTGGTCGTCAATGTTGAGCTGTGTCAGCGCGCTGATGTAGACCTTGAACTTGCTGCTGGCTGGCAGACGGGGGCTCAGATCGTCGTTGAGACAGTGAATGCCCTCGATGACCAGGATATCGCCGTCGGGCAGGGACAGCTTCTCACCGGAATCCACCTGGAGGCCGGTGATGAAGTCGAACCTGGGCAGGGAGACGGTGCCGCCGCCCAAAAGCTCGGTCATGTGCTCATTGAAGAGCTCGACGTCGACTGCCTCCAGGTCCTCGTAGCGCTTGTTCCCCTCCTCGTCCAGCGGAATTTTGGCCCGGTCAATGAAATAGTTGTCCACACCGATATAGTGTGGGCGGAGCCCCTGGGCCGTCAGCTGGATACAAAGCCTCTGGGAGAAGGTGGTCTTGCCGGAAGAGGAAGGCCCTGCGATCATGACGAACTTGACGTCCTTCCGGGCCTTGATTTTGGCAGCCAGGCGGGCGATCCGCTCCTCCTGGAGGGCCTCGGAAAACAGGATCACGTCCCGCAGATTTCCGCGGATGATCTTCTCGTTCAGGTCTCCGATGTTGGCGATGTCCTGGCGGGCCGCCCACTCCTCCCCCTCGATCTGGGTCTTGAAGAACTGGCGCTCCGGAATGAACTGGTGGACAACGTCCGGCTCCACCATGTTCGGCATCTGAAGCACGATGCCCTTCCGATAGTAGAACAGCTTAAAGTTCCTGAGGTAGCCTGTGCTGACGGTCATGTAGCCGTAATAATAGTCCTGATAGCCGTCCAGGGTATAGACGTTGACCCTGGACGCCAGACGGGTGCTGAAGAGCTTCTCCTTGTCGTGGAAGCCCTGCCTTCTGAAAATGCTTCTGGCCTGGTCGGTCCCGACAGAGCGCTTGGTGATGGGCAGGTCTGCCTCCACCATCGCGCGCATTTTCTTTTCTATCGCTGCGGCGAGGGCTGCATTTACCTTAACGTCGCCTTCAATGGTGTAATAAAATCCATCGTCTATCGAGAAGTGAAGGACGATCCGTTTGATTTTTTCCTTTCCGATGACACGCTCGGCGGCAACGAAAAAGAGCATGGAGCAGCTTCTCTGGTAGGTCTTGTGCCCGATCTTGTCGCGGATCGTGATAAATGAAATCATCGCCCCCTCCGGCACCTTGTGGAAAAGCTCCTTGAGCTTTCCGTCAACGCTGGCCAGGATGATGGGGGCGGAGTATTCGTGCTGAAAATACTCTGCCATCTCATGGAGGGTCGTATCTTCTGCAAATTCGTAAGGCTCATTTTTGTAGAAAATTGTCATTCCGGCTCTCTCCCGTTACTCTTTATTTGCCCCATATTCGCGGTAGCCGGCCTCAGGCGGGGGACATCTCATAGCCCGGGCCGGAAACCCATACACTGGCAGCTCCGATGATCGAACCGCATGCGTATGTCAGACAGATATTTCTGCCCCTGGATAATCAAAGTATAACACGATTTGCGAGTATGGAAAAGGATATGCGGAGCCTTGGCCTTCCTGTTTTGAATACTCACCTTTCCATTTTCCGGTTCCATCATTCGCCATCGGGCAGGGAGTATGGTACACTCTTCCGGTCAAAAAAAGAACGCCGGCGGGAGGCCGCGTTCTTCTTATGGATCCATGTCGATCAGGCAATATCAGCACTTTGAAAGGCTTTCATCGTTCGGGTAATGATCTCTTTTTCAGCGGCGACCTCCCTGATCCGGGCGTCTTCGGGCCCGCGGCCGCCGCCGGCGAGCTGCCTCTCAATGCCCTCCAGAATACCCAGCCGCCAGGAGAGATACTCCCTCAGCACCGGGTGCCCCCTGGAAATGAGGACCGGACCGAACATGGCCTCCTCCTCGGAGAGCCTAATGCACTCCCCCCTCACAGCCTTGATCAGCGTGTAGAACTTGCCGTCCTCCTTGAGCATTTCCTCGTCGGTGATGCGGTAGCCAAAGCCCCCCAGGGCCTTTCTGACCCTGGCAAGGTCTGACTGGGGCGACAGTACCAGCTCATCGAAGGCCCTGAGGTCCTCACCGGAGCGCTCCAGGATATTGGTGATCAGCATGCCGCCCATGCCCGTCAGGATGAGCGTTGCCGGCATATCCGCCGGCAGCAGCCCGGCCACATGCGGGGGCACGCCGTCAGCCAGAACGGTCCTTATTTTCCCGGAGAGGCCGGCCGCCTCTATGTTGCGGGCAGCGCCGGCAAGCGGTCCCTCCCGCACGTCCGAGGCCAGGGCAAATCGGGATGCGCCGCCGGATAGGAGGGCGATGTCCGTCAGCGCGTGGTCACAGCCCACGTCGCAGACTGCCCCGCCGGGCGTCACCATCCTGCACACAGCCTCCAGTCTCTTGGATATATTCACCTTTCTCCTCCAATCAAATCAAAAGGCCCCGACAGCTTTTGGGTCCGATATTGCCAAATGCTGTCAGGGCACACTTTATCAGTCCAGATAATCCTTGAGCTTGCGGCTCCTGCTGGGATGTCTCAGCTTCCTGAGGGCCTTGGCCTCGATCTGGCGGATGCGCTCACGGGTCACGTTGAACTCCTTGCCCACCTCCTCGAGGGTGCGGGCGCGGCCATCGTCCAGGCCGAACCTCA
>CACXEL010000366.1 GCA_902766655.1 uncultured Lachnospiraceae bacterium
ATAGCAGATGATGGCGTTGGAGTACTGCTTCATGTCCAGGAAGGCTTCGGCTGCCTTGTCGAAGTTCGCAGCCTTTTTGTCCTTGAGGCCCTTGTAGAACCACATCATGCCGTAGTCGAAGGTGCCTTCGATGGATTCGGGGGCCTTCTTGTAGACGGCGTAGACATCCTCCAGGTAGTATTTGGCTTCATTTGTGGAGAGAAGGTCTCCCTCCTCGCCCGAATCCGTGTATTCGGCGACCGTGCTGCCGTCCGGGTTGACCGGCTTTTCCAGGTAGGCCTGGAGGTTTACTTCGGAATCGCGGTCCTTGAAGCCGGCGATGCTGTGGCGCAGCATGGTCTCTTCGTCGAAGAAGCGGCTCGTGTACGGCATGGAGGTCTCGCGGCAGCCCTTCAGAACGGTCTCCCGCAAAAGCTCATCGGAGGTGGTCTTGCCGCCGAGGAAGGGGCCGGCGACCAGAAGGAGGAGTGTCACGATGATCAGCAGGACGGTCGAGGAATTCTTCTTGCTGCCGTGAAGCCAGATGGTCCAGACGACGAGGGGAGCAAAAATGACCAGAATGGCGAGCTTGTAGAGGTTCAGCTCGACGATGGTCCGGCAGACGTAAAGGAAATCCTCCGCGGACGACGGCCTTTGGAAGAGAGCCGTTATGACCACCGACGCCAGCAGGTAGGCCGCCATGACGAGGGCCGCAATCAGAAGACAGCTGACGGTGGACAGGGGCTTCTTTTTCTCGGCGGCTTTTATCCGGCTCCTGAAAATGGCGAGTTCCGCGGCCAGGGCGGCGCACAGAAGCACGATGCCCTGGGAATAGGCTGAGAAAAGGTCCTTTGCGATCTGCGTTATGGAGCTCAATGTCATATTCCTCCTGTCAGTGGTTTCTTTTGTAATGTAGTATGGCATGTCCGGCATGATTGACACCGCTTCCGCGGTCAGAACCGGAAAATCTGCTCATCCGTGGGCGGAAGGGGGCTGTCCATATCCTCCGGCCAGGGGGAGCCTTCCTCGATGCCGCGCGCGTAGAGCCTTGCATCGTCCGCCAGGAGGCGGCGGGTATGGCCTGAGCCGTCCGTCAGGGTGACCAGGACTTTGGGCTGCTCTCCTTCCGCAAGGTCTTCGCAGCCGTAGTCGGCCTCCTCGATGGTCATTACTGTCCAGATCATGCGGAACCTCCGTGGTATTTCCGGGAAACGGGAACCATAAACAGAGATATTATATCATATGTGAAGGGGAGACGGATTTATTTTCTGAAAAAATGCTGATATTTGGGGAATGAGAAGCAGGGACGGTCCTTTTTTCTCAAAAATCCGGGATTTTTGAGAAAAAAGGACCGTCCCTGCTTCTCATTTCCTGTATTATACCGCCTTCAGGTGATAGAGGAAGGCAGTGAACTCGGGGATCTCTCTCGGGACAGGGATGCCTGCGTGCATGAGGGCCATGCCGGAGGCGACAAAAACGTTGCCGTCGCCTTCCACCCTGTAATACTGGTTCGGGATCAGACCTTTGCACTTGATGTATTCCTGCGGGCCGTTCATGGTCAGGTTGACCGTGATGACCGTGACAAGGGCTTCCTTTTTGTCCTTGGCCAGGCACTCCCAGGCGACCAGGTTGACCGGCTCGAAGGGGTTGGCCAGCCTGTAGTAATCACCGAAGAAGTTCAGGTCGTAGTACTTCCGATAGAGGTCGCTCATCTTCCGGCAGATCTCCACCTCTTCCGCATCAAGCTTCGTGGCATCGAGCTCGTAGCCGAAGGTTCCGCACATGGCGATGGCCGCTTTTGTCTCAATCGGGACCATCTTGCTGGCCTCGGACACGTGGGCGCCCATGCTGCTGAGCGGGTAGACGAAGGAGGAACCGTAGTGGAGCTTGAGGTTGTCCAGCGGTCTCGTGTTGTCCGAGCTCCAGTACTGGACGAAGTAGGTCAGCATGGCCGGGTCGAAGCGTCCGCCGCCGCCCGCGCAGCCCTCGAACATGATGTCCGGGTGGGTCTTGATGATGCCGTCCATGACCCGGTAGAGGCCGAGCACATAGCGGTGCGACACCTCGCCCTGGCGGTCGGAGGGCAGGTCGTTGGACCAGAGGTCCGTGATGGCGCGGTTGATGTCCCACTTCACGTAGTAGATGTTGGCGCTGTCCAGGATCTTGTTGATGCTCTCGATCAGGTAATCCTGCACTTCTCTCCTGCTGACGTCCAGGGCCAGCTGGTTGCGGCTCCGCACCGCTCTTCTGCCCGGGATCTCCATGGCCCAGTCGGGGTGGGCGCGGAAGAGGTCGGAGTCCTCGGAGACCATCTCCGGCTCGAACCAGATGCCGAACTTCATGTCCAGAGCGTTGATCTGTTCCACCAGTTTTGTGAGACCGCACTTGATTTTATTTTCGTTGACGTACCAGTCGCCGAGGCTGGAGTTGTCGTCGTCGCGATGGCCGAACCAGCCGTCGTCCATGACGATCATCTCGACGCCCATGCCCTTGGCGGCTTTGGCAATCTCAACGAGCTTTTTGTCGTCGAAGTCGAAGAAGGCCGCCTCCCAGGTGTTGAGGAGGACCGGGCGACGCACGTCCCTCACGAACTTGCTCCTGTTGAGGTTGTCCCGGAAGAAATCGTGGTACTTCCGGCTCATCATGCCAAGGCCCTTGTGGGTGTAG
>CACXEL010000367.1 GCA_902766655.1 uncultured Lachnospiraceae bacterium
AATCTCGGATTTTGAGAAAAAAGGACCGTCCCTGCTTCTCAAAGGGCCCTCCCTGACCTTCAGCTTTCCTGCTCGTCTCTCATGCTCAGCCCATCTTCCGGATCCGCTCGATGGCCGCCCGGGTATTCTCATGGGACCCGAAAGCTGTCAGCCGGAAGAAATGCTCGCCGCTCGGCCCGAATCCCGATCCAGGGGTGCCGACGATGTTGGCATTTTCCAGGAGATAGTCGAAAAATTCCCAGGAGGTCATGCCGTCCGGTGTCTTGAGCCAGATGTAAGGGGCGTTCACGCCGCCGTAGACCGTGTAGCCGGCGGATGTGAGGCCCTCGCGGATCATCGCCGCATTGTTCATATAGTAGGCGACCTGAGCGGCGGTCTGGGCCAGCCCGGCCTCGCTGTAGACGGCCTCGCCCGCCCGCTGGATCACGTAGGGAGCGCCGTTGAACTTGGTCCCGTGGCGGCGGGCCCAGAGGCTGTTGAGGGACACGTCGCCGCACATGAGCTTCTTCGGCACGACCGTGAAGCCCAGCCGGGTCCCGGTGAAGCCGGCGTTCTTGGAGAAGCTCCGAAGCTCGATGGCGCAGCGGTCGGCACCGTCGCACTCATAGATGGTGTGGGGCATGTCCGGCTCGGCTATGTAGGCCTCGTAGGCCGCATCGTAAATGATGACCGCCCCCACCTGCAGCGCATAGTCGACCCACCGCTGCAGGGCCTCCTTCGGTATGGTCATGCCTGTCGGGTTGTTGGGGAAGCAGAGATAGATCATGTCTGGCCGCTCCTCCGGCAGGTCCGGCAGGAATCCGTTCGCCTCCGTGCAGGGCATGTAAATGACGTCACTGTACCGCCCCGTCGCCTGATCAAAGCTGCCGGCCCTTCCGCCCATGACGTTGGTGTCCAGGTAGACCGGGTAGACCGGATCGCAGATGGCCACCCGGTTCCTCTCCGAGAAAATATCCCCGATGTTGCCGGAGTCACTCTTGGCCCCGTCGCTGATGAAGATCTCGTCCAGGGCAATATCCACGCCGCGGGCCTTGTAATCATGGTCGCGGATGGCGCTCCGCAGGAACTCGTACCCCAGGTCCGGCGCGTAGCCCCGGAAGGTCTCCTGCACGGACATCTCGTCCACGGCCTTGTGCATGGCCTCTATGACGGCCGGCGCCAGGGGCAGCGTGACGTCGCCGATGCCCAGGCGGATGATCTCATTTTCCGGGTGGGCGGCCTGGTAGGCGCGCACCTTGGACGCGATATTTGAGAAAAGGTAGCTTCCCTGGAGCTTCAGGTAGTTCTCGTTGATGCTGAACATGTATCATTTCCTCCGTGTTCTGACATAAAAATCCGGCAGGGGCACTCCACCCCTGTCAGCTCCGGCGGCACCGCCTGCATCTCATGCGCAGCAGAAATCCGGCATATACGGCCGCCGGGATTAAAAAAGGGCGCTCTGAAGACACAGCCTTCAAAGCGCCCTTGCTTTGTATCTTTTTACCATATTTTTCCGCCGATGTCCAGTCAAAAAGTCAGGCCGCCGGACCCCCTCCTCCTTCTCGAGGGCAGAGAGCTGCCGGCTCAGCGTCGGCTGGGTGATGTGGAGCAGTTCTGCCGCCCTGGTTATATTTTCCTCGTTGGCCACCGTCAAAAAATACCGCAGCACCCTGACGTCCATCTCTCTCCTCCGTCTGAAAATGAAACCCCTCCCACATCTGACCTTATAAAAATATCAAAATGTGGGTATTTATATATGTCCAAAAATACCTATAATGCCTTGTAAGGACAAAGCAACACCTACATATGAAAGGATTATTCAAATGAAGCGAATTTTAACCATTCAGGACGTCTCCTGCCTCGGCAAGTGCTCCCTCACAGTGGCCCTCCCGCTCCTTTCAGCCATGGGGATCGAGACCGTCATCCTCCCCACGGCCGTCCTCAGCACCCACACCATGTTCAAGAACTTCACCTGCAAGGACCTCTCCGACCAGATCGAGCCCATCGCCGCCCACTGGAAGAGCGAGAACGTCACCTTCGACGCCATCTACACCGGCTACCTGGGCACGGAGGAGGAGATCGAGACCGTGAAGAAGCTGATCAAGGACTTCCGGACCGACGACACCCTGGTCTTCATCGACCCCGCCATGGGCGACAACGGCAGGCTCTACCCGGCCTTCAACGAGGCCTATGCCGCCAGAAATGCCACCCTCTGCGGCATAGGCGACATGATCGTCCCCAACATTACCGAAGCCTGCTTCATGACCGGCACAGAATACCGCGAGACCTATGACGAAGCCTACGTCCGCGATCTGCTTCAGAAGCTTCTAGCCCTTGGGGCAAAGTCTGCCACCCTGACCGGCGTCTCCCTCTCCGATGGCAAGACCGGCGTCATGGGACTCGAGGCAGAGACCGGCCGTTATTTCAGCTACCAGAACGATAAGATCCCGACAGCCTACCACGGCACCGGCGATATCTTCTCGAGCGTGGCCGTCGGCGCCTACCTGAACAATCTCTCCTGGGACGAAGCCATGAAGATCGCCGCCGACTACACGGCCCACACCATTGAAAAGACCATGGAGGACCCGGCTGACCCCTGGTACGGCGTCAACTTCGAGGAGACGATTCCCGAGCTGGTGGACACCCTCCGCGCCGCCAAAGCCGGAAAATGAAGACCTGTGCAAAGTCTCTTACCTGATCGTGACCGGCCGGAGAAGACAGGTCCCTGACCGCCCTCCGCTTTGTACCGATTCCGGCGCCCAGCCGCCATAAGACCGGCTTTCACGTAAAAAACAATCGCCCGCAGCGGCCGCCAGGCCAACGCGGGCGATTTTGTTGTCTTCAATCTCTTTTCCGCTTGCGGTAGGAGGGAATCTCAGGCATGAGTTCATTGGAAATGAGGCTCAACATGGTCGAGAGCTGCGCGGCCTCCTCCGGGCTCAGCCTGTCGTTCAGCCTCCCCAGAACAGTCTGAAGATAGCGCTCCCCCGAGCCCTTCTCCTCCCTATATCGGTCTGTCACCTCCAGAAAATACTCCCGCTTGTCCCGGACGGACCGGATCTTGCGCAGGTATCCCTTGCGGATCAGCGAGTTGACCTTATAGGCCGCGTTCGGCTGAGAAATCCCGATATATGTAGCAAATTCGTTGATGGTCGGCCGTTCCATGGCGCTGATCACTTCCATGCACAGATTTTCCACTGTCGTAAGACTTTTCTCCTCTTCTCCGTGCCCTCCAAAAACGTCCCTGCAGATTTGAAGCTTGAATTTGGTATAGACCTCAATAAAACTCCTCGACACCTCTGTTTCTGTCTCGTTCATGTCTGTCATCCTGTCTGTAAGTATTCTGCCTGAAACTATCGGTATTGCGATACGGAATCGTATTAAGCAATATACCACATTTATTCTAAATGTACAACCAATTTGTCCCTTTAATTGATTTTTTATGCTTTTTTCATCACAGCACCTCCGCCGCCGGGACTGGAGCAGATGCCCGGCGGCCGATTCAAGGAGTAATCTGTGTGCCGGGCTGCTCCCGTAAAATAAAAAGAGACCCGACTGGCGGGTCTCTTTTTCTGTTCAGTGGCTGTCGATATACTCCACAATGCTGCCGACGGTCGTAAAGGAAGTCAGCTCCTCGTCCGCGACGTTCATGCCGTACTCTTCCTCGAGCGCCATCACAAGCTCCATGACATCCAGGGAGTCCACTCTCAGATCCCGGATCAGGTCGGCTTCCATGGTGATGGACTCCTCCTTGATATTCAGCGTCTCAGCCATGATCTTCTTCACTTTTTCAAACGTCATATTCTTTACCTCACTCAAGATGAAAATACCTGTTCCATCTGGTAAGAAGATACATGTCCCTGTCTCATTTGTCAAGGGCTTTCAGGTCCGCCAGGATGTTGTCCAGGGTGTGCCAGCCGAGGACCGCGCACTTGACCCGGGCAGGCATGTGGGAGATATCCTGCAGGGCCGCGGCCTCCTCCAGCCGCTCCAGCTCCTCCCCGGTGACCTTGTCGCGGACCATCTTGAGGAAGAGCCCGGACAGAGCCTCCGCCTCCTCCACCGGACGCCCGATGATGAGGTCCAGCATGATGTCGGCCGAAGCCTGGGAGACGGCACAGCCGTCGCCCGTGTAGGCGCCGTCCTCGATCACGCCGTCCTCCACCTTAAGGCGGAGCGTGATATCGTCGCCGCAGCTGGGGTTGACCCCCCGGAGGACATAGTTGGCCTCCGGCAGGTCGTGCTTGTTGCCGGGCCGCAGATTGTGGTCCGTCAGGATCTGGTTGTAAAAGCTCTTAATCATCATAGCCCATCCTCCTTCTGACGGTCATGAGGGCCTCCGCCAGGCGGTCGATCTCCGCCTCCGTGTTGTAAAAGGCAAGGCTGGCCCTGACCGTCGACGGGGTGCCCAGGAACTGCATGAGGGGCTGGGCGCAGTGGTGGCCGGCCCGGATATCCACGCCCTCCTCGTCCAGGATCGCGGCGATATCGTGGGGATGGACGCCGTCGATCGTGAAGGTGAAGATGCCGTGGTGGTCCTCCGCCTTCTCCGCCCCCAGGAGTCTCAGGTGGGGGACCTGACAGAGGCGCTCCATGGCGTACTCACTGAGCGCCTTCTCCCGCTCCTCTATAAAATGAAAACCGATCTTCCCGTAATAGCGGATGGCAGCCGCCAGCCCGACGGCTCCCCCGACGTTGACCGTGCCCGCCTCGAAGCGGTGAGGCAGCTCCGCATAGGTGGCGCTCTCCCGGGTCACGTACTCGATCATCTCCCCGCCGTAGAGGAAGGGAGGGAGCTTCTCAAGGACCGCCTCCCGGCCGTAGAGCACGCCGATCCCCATGGGGGCCAGCATCTTGTGGCCGGAGAAGGCCAGGAAATCCACGCCCAGGTCCTGCACGTTCACGGGAATGTGCGGCACGCTCTGAGCGCCGTCGGCCACAAAAACAGCCCCGCGGCTGTGGGCCAGGGCCGCAAAGGTCCTGATGTCATTTTTGACCCCCAGCACGTTGGAAATGTGGGTCATGGCCACGATCCTCGTCCGGTCGGTCAGACAGCTGCGGAAATTTTCTTCAGTAATGAGGCCATGGCTGTCGCACTCGATGAAGCGGAGGACAGCGCCGTGCCGCCGGGCGGCCTGCTGCCAGGGCAGGAGGTCCGAGTGGTGCTCCATGACCGTGATGAGGATCTCGTCTCCCTCCTTCAGAAAGGCCTCCGAGAGGCAGAAGGCGACCAGATTGAGGCTCTCCGAGGCGTTCCGGGTGAAGATGATCTCCCGCTCGGAGGCGGCGCCTATAAAGTCGCGTACGGCCTGACGGGCGAACTCGTAGGCCTCCGTGGCCCGGACGCTCAGGTCGTAGAGGCCCCGGAGGGGGTTGGCATTTTCCAGTTCGTAGTAGTCGCGGACGGCATCCATGACCTCCCTGGGCTTCTGGGTCGTGGCGGCGTTGTCCAGGTAGGCGATCTCCGGATTATTCACAAGGAGCGGAAAATCCTCCCGGAGCCAGGCGATATCAGTCATCTGCTTCCTCCTTTCCGGACTCGGAAGGCTCCTGGCCTCCCAGCTCACGTGCAAGAGCCTGCCTCGTCTCCTCATCAGGGATCAGGCGGATGACCGCATCCAGCCTGGCCCGCGAGAGAATGGCGTAAATCTCCTCCTCGCTCATCCCGCGGGAGGCCATGTAGAACATCATGTCCTCGTCCGGCCGGCCGATGGTGGCTCCGTGGTTGCCCACCACGTCCTCCTCGGAGCAGAGGATGAGGGGAATCGTCCGGTTCGCGGCCGTCTCGTCAATGATGAGCACGTCCTCCTGCTCATTTCCCACGGCACCGGCGCAGCCCTTCTGAAGGTCGATGGTGCCCCGGAAGAGCTTGGAGGCCTGATCCCGCAGAACGCCCGCTGCCCGGATCCCGCTCTCGGTCCGCCGGCCCCTGTGGCAGGCGACGTAGTTCATGTCCAGGATCTCACTGCCGCGGACCCGGTAGCCGACATCCGCCTGCAGGCGGCTCCTGTCCCCATCGAGGTCCGCCCGGCAGCCCTGATAGACGCGTCCGCCGCCCAGGATCAGGTGCACGACCTTGATCGCCGCGCCCTCCCCGCACAGGGCGCCCACATCGTTGACCAATGTAAATGAATCCCCTGCCCTGAGGACCTGCACCAGAGTGAGGCTGGCCCCCCGGCCTGCCAGGATTTTCGTCTGTACGACGCCCGTCCCGGAAGCCGCGCCGTCCGCCGCCTCATCCATGATGAGGACCGCTTCGCTCTCCGGAGCCAGCTCGACTCCGTAAGCCGAAGCGCTGTCGCCGCTGAAGCGAAGGTTTATTCTGACCGGTTCCCCGAGGCGGCCGTCCACATGAAGGACCTGCCGTTCTCTTCCGGCCCCGGCCAGGGCCTCGTCAAGGGCCGCGCCGCAGCCCGTCTCAACATCCGCGAAAGGATCCGCCTTCGCCACGGTGGCAGGCGCGTCCGCAAGCCTGCTGCCCGCCTGAGCGTCCGCCGAAGGCTCGGCTTCTGCGCCGGTACCAGGCGCATCCGGATGCCTGCCGCCCGCCGCAGGCACCGCCTCGACCGGGCATGCGTCCGTCCGAAGCTCCGCCGGGGCCTGCACCTCGCAGGCCGCCGCGGGCAGGGCGGACGGCAGGACCAGGGAGGCCTCGTTCATTTTCAGCCACCGCCAGGTCGGAGCCGGCAGGTGGTTGATCGTCCTTGTTTTCATTTTTCTCTATCCTCCTTCAGCCGATGGTGCCCTTCATCTCGAGGCGGATCAGGTTGTTCATCTCCACCGCGTACTCCAGCGGCAGCTCCTTGCTCACATTGTCGGCAAAGCCGCTGACGATCAGGGCCCGCGCCTCCTCCTCGGGAATGCCCCGGCTCATGAGATAGAAGACCGCGTCGTCGCTGATCCTCCCGATCCTGGCCTCATGGCCTATGTCCGCCCGTGAGGTCCGGATGTCCATGGCCGGTATCGTGTCGGACCGGGAAATGTCGTCCAGCATGAGGGAAGCGCAGGCGACGGAGGACCGGCTGCCGGGTGCATTTTTCTGCACCACCACCGCGCTCCGGAAGGTGCTGATCCCGCCGCTCTTCGAGATCGAGCGGGTATTCACGGTGCTGAAGGTCTTCGGCGCCGCGTGGACCACCTTGCAGCCGGTATCCAGGTTCTGGCCCTTGCCGGCGAAGGTGATGGAGGTAAATTCGGACACTGCCCCCTCCCCCGCCAGCACGCTCATGGGGTAGAGGTAGGAGACGTGGGAGCCGAAGGAGCCGGAAATCCACTCGATCTTGCCGCCCTTCTCCACCCTGGCCCGCTTGGTGTTCAGGTTGTACATGTTCTTGGACCAGTTCTCGATGGTGGAGTAGCGGAGCCTGGCGCCCTCCCCCACGAAGAGCTCCACGCAGCCGGCGTGGAGGTTGGCCACGTTGTACTTGGGTGCAGAGCAGCCCTCGATGAAGTGGAGGTTGGCGTTCTTCTCCACGATGATGAGGGTGTGCTCGAACTGGCCCGCGCCCTGCGCGTTGAGGCGGAAGTA
>CACXEL010000368.1 GCA_902766655.1 uncultured Lachnospiraceae bacterium
GAAATGAAAATCAGGGACGGTCCTTTTTTCTCAAAATTCGCGAATTTTGAGAAAAAAGGACCGTCCCTGATTTTCATCTCCCCCTCTTCCGATCAGAGAACGAGGGCAGCGATGTGGTAGACGATGCAGGACAGGACAAGAGCGCCGCAGACATAGAAAGCAGCGATCCTCACCGTCCATTTCAGCGAATGGGACTCCCGGTAGGTGGTGCTGAGAGCCATGACGCAGGGAATGTTGAAGGTGCAGGCGCACATAAAGGCCAGCGCCTCCGCCTTGCTGACAGCTTCCGTCATGGCATTCCCGAGCACGGCATTGTCCGTTGCCACGCTGAAGGCTGAGCGGAAGGTCGCGTCGAGAACCGTGCCATCCCCGACGAACACAACGTTCAGCACGCCCAGGACCGCCTGCTTGGCGAAAGCAGAGCTCAAAAAGCCCATGAAGGTCCTCCAGCCAAGTCCGAAGATCCTCGTCACCGGTTCGATCGCGGTGCCGACCTTGTAAAGAAGACTGTCCGCCACGTTCCCGGACCCGCTGTAGGAGAAGACCCAGAAAAGCAGGGAGATCAGAGTGACCGTTCTGAGAGCCCTCCTGAAAATGTCCCAGGCCTTGAGCAGGGCCTCCTTCGCGATATGCTTCCAGTGAGGCTTATGGTAGGGAGGCAGCTCCATGATCATGCCGCTGCGTGCATTTTCAGGCACCAGGGTGCGGCCGAAGACCTTGGAGACGACTGTCATGAGGACGACCACATAGAGTAAAATGCCAACAATGACCAGCATTGTCTGCAGAGGGGTAAAGAACATCGAGCTGATGACCGGAATGATCGTCCAGATGGAAGCGCAGGGCACAGCCCACACGACAGCCATGGTCAGCATGCGCTGGCCCCAGTTGTCCATGACACGCGTCCCGCAGGTGCCGCCGATCGTGCAGCCGAAGCCCATGAGGATCGGGCAGATGGCTTTCCCCTGGAGTCCCAGGCCGGAGAGCAGGCTGTCGAACTGATAGGCCGCCCGGGCCAGGAACCCGATTTCCTCCAGGTAGCCGAAAACGAGGTTCACCCCGAACACAAAGCCGGACATGGCGACGCAGAAGTACAGTGTATTGGGCAGGATGATGCTGAAGATGGAGACCAGCCAGGGATGCACATTCCACGAGGTCAGGAGGTTGAAAATGGGCTTGTTGAGCAGTTGCGGAATCATGGAGCCGGCACCCATCAGCGGGAGGCAGATGATCATCGCCGCCAAAAAACCCACGACAATTGTCCCGAAGCACAGGAACTTGCCCAGGACCGGGCTCAAGAGCCGTCTGTCGCGGCGGCTCAGTTCAAAATGCGCCTGCCTGTCTCCGGTCACCCCCGCGAGCATATCCCTGACCCACAGATATTTGGCTTCGCTCTCCGCATGCACCGTCTCGGCAGCCGATCCCGCCTCTTTCGGGAGCTTCGGCACCGAGCGGAGGCTGTGCGGACTTTCCAGTTCCCTGGCAAGGAGCTCCTTCAGCGCCTCATAGCCGCTGCTCTCCGCCGCCGTGAAGGGCAGAACGGGAATGCCGAGCCGCTCCGCGAGCAGCACATGATCTATTTCCTTCTTCTGACTCCTGGCCACATCCATCATGTTGAGCAGCAAGATGGCCGGCTTGCTCATGGCAGCGAATTCCGCCACCATATACATGCTCCGCTCGAGCTGTGACGCATCCACCAAAATGCAGACCAGGTCGGCCTGGCCGGTCTTGATGAAATCGGCCGTGATGATCTCCTCGTCCGAGTTGCCGGAGAGGCCGTAGCTGCCGGGCAGGTCCGTCACGGTGTAACGCTTCCCCTTGTAGGTGTAGAAGCCGTCGTTCTTCTCCACGGTCTTGCCCGGCCAGTTGCCGACATGCTGCCTGGAGCCGGTCAGCGCGTTGTAGACGGTGGACTTGCCGGAGTTGGGCTGTCCCAAAAGAGCGATTCTGTCCTTCATACTGCCTCCACCTCGATTCTCTCCGCATCCGGGCGGTTGACCGCGATCAGCGTCTCCCTGAGATACACAAGTACCGGCATTTTCCTGTCATTGCGGATGGTCTGAAACTCTGTCCCTTCCGTGATGCCGATGGAAGTGATCCGGCTGATGAAATGCGCGTCTCCTTCCAGCTTCCTGACCCGGCCCTCCTGCTCAGGTCTCATGTCTGTGAGCTTCATTGATTTCCTCCTTTTTATGGGCAGCGCAGCCGCTGCAGCCTGCACAGCCGCAGCCGCACGACCCTTTTTTGCGTTCATTTCTCATACTTCTCACGATCAGGCAGACGCTCAGTATCACTGCCACGAGCAGCACAAGGGATGCGAGATTCTCTCCGATCCAGGCAATCATGTTTTTATCCTCCTGGTTATTTACTACTAACTATTGTTCAAATAATAAGTCTCACGCAAAGAAGGCAGTGAGACAAAAGGGTTTGTTGGAGTCAGACGGTGGTTAGTTGTATTAAACTATTGGATATTATATCCTTCCCAGTGGGCAAAAGCAAGAGGAAAGAGAGGGAGGGATGCACCTTTTCGTAATGAGGTGCGTCCCTCCCTCTCTTTCCTCATCCCGTGCACATCCAGGAAAGGAGCGCCGCGAGTGTAGGATAAAGAACTATGGTCTCTTCTCCTCCACCCGGCAGAAATACATGGCCCTACGCGCGGCGTCTGACCCGCCCTGTCATCTTGTCTACAAGGAAGGTGCCCGGGCCGACCAGGCATATTCCCAGGATCATGACGACGGCGATGGTCATGATTTCAAACAAGGTCCTGCCCCACACGGCTTTGGATGCGTACATCTCCCACCGAAGGAGCATGAGACCGGCGACCAGGGCAAAGCAGATCACCTCGACATAATAAAGTCTGTCCAGGACCGACTCGATTTCGGTATCAGGGATGACCCCGGCAGCCTCTCTCGCAAAAACGGCGGTCAGGAAGCTGTAGCCATAGAATAATGTGTAGGGAAGGAACCAGAATCCGTAGTAAGCCAGGTCTGATTCCAGGATCCACTCCATCCTGTGCGACGTATAGAAGAGGTAATAGGACTGGCTGACCAGGATCAGGGCGCAGGAGATGACGATCATCCGGTTCTTCAGAAAACCGCCGATGCCGCGAAGCTTAAAGCTGTTCCAGAAGACCAGGGCCAGCGGAACGAGGAAGGACATGACCATCACGAACCGGTGGATCTTTTCCCTCCCCTCGTAGTCATGGAGGGTAGTGAAAAACCAGAACAAGGCAAAGAGGATGCCGAAGCCAAAGACACATCCGATTCCCGCTCCGATATCGCCCCCGCCGGAATGGCTTCCGGATCCGGATCTTCCGTCTGTACCGGCTCCCGCGGAAGCAGTGGCTCCGCCTTGACCGGCCGGGATGTTATAATTCGTCTCGGTATATGCATTTCCGAAAAAGTCAGTCTTTGCGGAAGCATTCCCGATGGCCCTGCCGGCCGCGTCCCGGATCTCCAGGTACTTATTTCCCAGGAAATCCGTCTTCTCCACGCTGGTACGCACGAGCCTGCCGCTGTTATCGTAGGTGGCCATGTAGGAATCGCCGTAAAAATCCTTTTCCAGGCGGCTGTACCCTATGCGTCTCATATTGCTGTCGTAGGTATCATAATACTCATCACCGAAGAAATCCTTGTTTGCCTTGACGATCTGGACCAAACGTCCGCTCTCGTCACGAGTCTCAACGTAGGAATCACCGTAAATATCCTTTTTTACTTCACTGTATTCTCTCATAATGGCTCCTCCCGTCCCTGGTATTTTTATCTGTTCGATATCTATAACCGCAGAGAGGGAGATATGTTGCAGAATCAAACTATTCTTCTGTACAAAAACGGCAGGGCAGATTGCGCCAGCGCAGACGTGGATCCCGGCCAGCGCTTTTCAAAAGGAGTAAGCGCTGACGCCCTGAAATCCTGGGCCGAAAGCCTGTAAGCAGGGTGAGAAATGAAAATCAGGGACGGTCCTTTTTTCTCAAAATTCACGAATTTTGAGAAAAAAGGACCGTCCCTGATTTTCATTTCTCTTCCATAAATTCGAGCACCACGCGGTTGAATTCCTCCGGCTTCTCCCCCGCGATAAAATGACTCCCCTCCAGCAGCACCAGCTTCGCATTGGGTATGCTTGCCGCAATCAGCCGGGTGTGCTCCTCCCGGATCATGTCATGCGTGCCGGCTATGACCAGTGTCTTCGCCCGGATCCTGGCCAGATCCACCAGCGGCACGTTCGGGTCGTTGACCATAAGGCCCAGAAGCTCCGCATTGTGTCTGGCTTTTTCACTCTTCCCGGCAAAAAGCTTCGCGAACCTGTACCCGATCTCGATCGGCAACTGCACAGTCCTCTTCACGCCTCTGGCATCCAGGTTGGCGCCGTTCAGGATCAGACGTGCCACCCGCTCCGGATAGCGGACGGCGAAGATCATGGCTATATTGCCCCCGTCGGAAAAACCGAGTATGTTGGCCTTTTTAATGCCATGCTCGTCCATGAAGTCCCGCAGGTCGTCCGCGAACTGGCGGATCGTGAAGGGTGCATCGCCCCGCGGCGTCTTCCCATGTCCCCGGGTGTCCAGGGCGTACACGTGATAGTGCGCTGCGAAGGCATCCATCTGGCCCTTAAAGTAATCGCAGCTTTCACCGTTTCCGTGGAGCAGGATGAGAGGGTCTCCCTGCCCTTTTTCAATGTAAAAATGTCTGATATCCATTTCTCCACCTCAGAGAGAAAGTGGAAAAGGGGACGGTCCTTTTTCCCCTTTCCCCTTTCCCGTTCAAAACTCTCCTGCGGCAACCAGGCTGTAGTGCCCGAGCCGCTCCAGCCGCCTTGCGAACTGCGACGGTGAAAGATCCTGGTCGTTGTCCATCCAGTTCAGCATGAGCCGCATGGATCCGAGAAAGACGTAGTCGAAAATGAATTCAAGCCGCTCCCTGTCATAAGAAGGAAACTCCTTCTGCCACTCGGCCACGATTCCATCCCGGACCAGTTCCCGCATATTGTTCATGAACCGGGCGTCACCGTTATCACCCATCAAAATGCGGCAAAGATCCTTGTTCTGCAGGACGCATGTGTAGATTTTTGCCAGATAGTTGATTTCCCGTCCGTCATCCCAGAACCGATTGAAGGAAGCCATATTTTCGGCGATAAAACTGTCTTCAATCTCCTTCAGCACATCCTGCGGCTGACCATAGTGAAGATAAAAAGTGCCCCGGTTGATCCCGGCCTCCTCGCAAAGCGCCTTGACCGAGATGGTCCCGATCGGCTGATCCTGCAGCATGCGCAGCAGCGCGCGGTGCAGCAGCTCCTTTGTGACACGAACTCTTGCGTCCCGATTGTTCATAAAGCCTCCGGATAATCAACATATTTGTTGCATCTGTTCATCATCTTACAGAACTGAGGATTTCTGCTTATTGTAAATGAACACAGTGTTGATTATAATATACTTAGTTCAATAAATCAAGCAAAACCTTACCGGAGGAAACGCTTATGACTTTTGAAGAGGCTGTGAAGGCATACCAGAAGAACCCCGAAAAACCCGAGCTGGAGAGACTGGTTTCCACCCTCTGCGGGGAAATGACTCTGAAGGAGAAGATCCACATGCTCTCCGGCCACACCATCGGCCAGACCCAGGTGGACATGATCAGAACCGGGCGGAACTACAACGTCCGGGCCCTCCGCGCCGGCGGCTGCAAACGTCTCGGCGTGCCCCCCGTACTCTTCACCGACGGCCCCCGCGGCGTAGTCATGGGCAATTCCACCTGCTTCCCGGTGTCCATGCTCCGCGCCTCCACCTTCGACCCGGACCTGGAGTACCGCTTCGGCAAGGCCATCGCGGACGAGGCCATCGCCCAGGGAGCCAACTATTTCGCGGGTGTCTGCATCAACCTCGTCCGCAATCCCCGCTGGGGCCGCACCCAGGAGACCTACGGCGAAGATCCCTTCCTCCTGGGCGAGTACGGCTCGACCCTGACCAAGGCCGTGCAGGAAGAAGGCATGATCGCCTGCCCCAAGCACTATGCCCTCAACTCCATCGAAGACCTGCGCTTCTTCATCAACGCCACCTGCGATGACCGCACCCTCCACGAGGTCTATCTGCCCCACTTCAAGAAGTGCATCGACGCCGGGGCCCAGTCCATCATGGGCGCCTACAACAAGTTCGACGGCGACTACTGCTGCGCCTCCAAAAAGCTGCTGACGGACATCCTCCGCGACGAGTGGGGCTTTGACGGCTTCGTCATGAGCGACTTCGTGAACGGCGTCCACGACGCCGAATCCTCCCTCAAGGCCGGCCTGGACATGGAAATGATGTTCACCATGCACTACAACAGCTTCGCCATCAAAAAGCTCCTCAAGTCCGGCAAGCTTCAGCCCGAGCACATCGACCGGGCAGTCCGCAACATCCTGCGCGTCCTGATCCGCCAGACGCCGAAGATTCGTCCCCGCGCAAAAAGTGTGGTCGGCTCCGTGGACAACCGCCTGCTTGCCCGGGAGATTGCCGAAAAGGGCATGGTCCTGCTGGAGAACAACGGCGTGCTGCCACTCTCCAAGGACGCGAAAGTCCTGGTCACCGGTCCCTACGCCGACGAGGCCAACGTGGGCGACCAGGGCTCCAGCCGCGTCTGGGACAAGAGCATCGTGACGCCTTTCGCGGGCATTTCCAGAGTCTTCAAGAGCGCTTCCCTGACGGAAGGCGACGTGGCCGTAGTCTGCGTTGGCTCCAACCGCAAGAAGGAAGGCGAATTCTTCGCCAGCGCCAACGAGAAAATGAAGACCAAGCCCAGGGACTGCGGCGGCGACCGCGACAGCCTCCGCCTGGAGGCCGAGGAGGTCCAGCTCATAAAGAGCCTCAAGGCCCAGGGCAAAAAGGTCGTCGTGGTCCTCTACTCCGGATGCGCCATCATCGTGGAGGAGTGGAAGCAGTACGCTGACGCGATCATCATGAACTACTACTCCGGCTGCGAGGGCGGCACTGCTCTCGCCAACCTCCTCTCCGGCGACAGGAACTTCTCCGGCAGGCTCCCCTTCACCGTGGCCATGGATGAGAAGGATAATCCCGCCTTCCTCAGCATC
>CACXEL010000369.1 GCA_902766655.1 uncultured Lachnospiraceae bacterium
TGGGGGATAAATTTTGGTGCATGTGTGGTGGGACTGAGGGACGGACCTTTTTCCCAGCCTCCGTCTCAATCCGGGAAAAAAGTCCGTCCCTCAGTCCCAGCCCCCACCCCCGGAATCGAGGTAAAGTAAAAAAATGAACGAATCCATCTGCCCCGTCTGCCCCCACCACTGCCGCCTCCGGGAAGGCGCCTACGGCCGCTGCGGCGCTCGCAGAAATGAGAACGGCCGCGTCATCTCCATGAACTACGGCAAACTGACCGCCCTGGCCCTGGACCCCATCGAGAAAAAGCCCCTGGCCTTCTTCCACCCGGGCACCTACATCCTCTCGGTGGGCAGCTTCGGCTGCAACCTCGCCTGCCCCTTCTGCCAGAATTACGGCATCGCGGCCGCCAGGGAGGCCGAGGCGGGGCCGCTCTATGAGGTGTCGCCGGAGAGACTGTGCGCATTTGCCGAGGAGGAGATCCCCCGGGGAAATATCGGCGTCGCCTACACCTACAACGAAGCCCTCGTCGGCTACGAGTACGTCCGGGACACCGCGCGCCTGGTCCGCGGGGCCGGCATGGTGAACGTCCTCGTGACCAACGGGACCGCCGAGCTGCCCATCCTCGAGGAGCTCCTTCCCTATATCGACGCCATGAACATCGACCTCAAGGGCTTCCGCCCGGAGGTCTACCGGCGTCTGGGGGGAGACTTCGAGACGGTCAGGGCCTTCATTTCCCGGGCGGCGGAGGCCTGCCACGTGGAGCTGACCACGCTCGTCGTCCCCGGTCTGAACGACAGCCCCGACGACATGCGCCGGGAGGCCGCCTGGATCGCCTCCCTCGACCCGGAAATCCCCCTCCACATCACGCGCTACTTCCCGCGCTATAAAATGAAGACCCCCGCCACCGACATCCGCCTCCTGCGCGACCTTCGCCGCGTGGCGCAGGAGCACCTCTCCCGCGTGCTGCTCGGGAATGTTTGAAGGGGGTGGGACTGAGGGACGGACCTTTTTCCCAAACTGAGACGGAGGGACGGACCTTTTTTCCCAAATTGGGAAAAAGGTCCGTCCCTCCGTCTCAGTTTGGGAAAAAGGTCCGTCCCTCAGTCCCAGCCCCCCATCAACCAATCTTCAACCTCTCATCAATCTTCTCCGTCTCCCCCGCATAGCTCCCCGCCTGCGCCCGGTATCGCTCCATCCGCGCCATCTGCTTTGCGGCGGAATCCTCGTCCTCCACGGCCAGGTAGGCCTTGTAGAGGGCAGCGGCTTCATAGTAGTAGCCCAGGGCGCGGATCTCATTTTCCGTGGTCGTGAGCTTCCGGGTCGGGGCGGAATCGTAGGTCACCTCCGAGTAGATGCGGTAGTACTCCTCGTAGTTGACCAGGTTCACGTAGTCCCTTTCCTCCATGTGATAGCGGGAATGCTCCTCGGTGAGCTCCGAGTAGATGTAGTAGACCTCACCCAGGAGAATGAGGGAGAGGATGACGATCCCGGCGACGAACAGCGCGCCTGCGGCGCGGTTCCTTTTCTGCCTCATCTTATTCATGCTGCCTCACCTCCCGTTCCTTCCAGAATGAACTGCTCCACGGCCGCCGCGTCCTCGGAGACCTTGCCGGAGCCGGCCTTGAGTGCGTCCTGCCGCGCCTTGTCGATCGCCGTCAGGTGCTCGGTCAAAAGCTCCTCGACCCGGGCCTTGGACAGATTTTTTACCTCGGCCGCCTCCTCGGGCGTAAAGCCGGCGTAGGCGACCAGCAGGGCCTCCGCCTGGTGCCGGATGTCCTCGATGACGGCCAGCTTGTCGTCCGTCACCGCCTCGTCGCGGAAGTAGGACGTCCGCGGGTCCTCGTAGAGGGAAATGAGGTCATCCGAGAAATACTGCACGTTCTCGGCCAGCCCCCGCCACCGGTAGCTGAACTCGTCCGTATCGCAGAGATTTTCGTAGACGCTCGTCAGGCGGCTGGCGTACCGGATGATGGCGGAGTATTCCTCCATGGTGTCGGCGTCGGACATGCCGCTGGCGTATTCGTACTGGCGCATGGAAATGTAGTCCTGGTCGGCGATCATTTCCTCGATGGCGGCCCGGTACTCCTCGGTGCGGGCGTTGGCCCGGGCCTTATCTCTCGCGTAGCGGATATCCCAGGTCCTGGTGCACACGACGCCGGCGACGACCACCATCGCAAAGAGGATGAAGAAAACGGCCAGCATGCCGGCGTAGGAGCCGGCCCGGCGGGAGTTCACGACGACGTTGTCCCTCGTCCGGGCGAATTCCTGCTGAAAATGCTCCATATCCGCCTGGTGCTTCTGGGCCAAGGTGTTGGGCGCCCCGCAGTAGGAGCAGTATTTCTCCTCCATGGTGATCGGGGCCCCGCAATTCGGACATTTCATTGTACATAACCTCCTGTCTTTTCTATGTGCCCGCGGAACCGGTGACTGTACAGGGTACCGTCCTCCGTGCAGGCTTCACTCAGTTCCTTCAGAACCGCCTCATCCGCCATATGCTTCCGTCTTCTCCAGCCACTCGCTGACCCGGAAGCTGTACAGGCTCCCGTCCTCCTCCGCGCAGGCCTGATAGATTTCCTCGAGGGCCGCCTCGTCCAAGGACAGGCATTCCGCCAGGATCTGCCCGGCCTCCTCCTTGTAGCCCCGCACCTTCTCCTTCTCCTCCTCGGTCATCGGCCGCTTGGAGGAGGTCTCTGTCTGGTAAATGAGCTCCAGGCCGCGGAAGACCACTTCCTCATAGTCGTATTTGTCCAGCTTCTCCCCCTGCGGGAGGTCCCTGACCGCCGCCACGACCCTGTAGTCCGAGTAGTAGAGCACATATTTGTAATGCTCCCAGACTCGCAGGACCGAAGACCCGTCCAGGCCGTAGAGCTCCTCCATATAGTCCGCCGTCGCGTCGTCGTCCCCGGCTTCGTAGAGCGCGTCCAGCTTCGGGAAATACGCCTCCTTGAAGGCCGCCTCGTCGCGCACATAGTCACCCCCGGCCCGGTCCATCACGCGCCCCGCCATCGCCAGCGCGCCGATGACCGCCGCCACGATGCAGAAAATGACGACCGCCAGCCGCCCCGCCTTCCGGACCCCCGCCCTGGCCTGCTCCTCCGGCACGTCCATGAGCTTCTCCGTATCCTCGCGGATCGACTCCAGCTTATCCATATATTTCTTCTCGGCCGCGCGCGGGTTCAGGACACCGCAGTAAGGACAATGCGCATCCTTCTCCCCGATTTCCGCGCCGCAATTCGCACAGAACATAGCTTCCTCCATTTATCTTTTTGACACTGAGGGACGACCTTTTTGACACTGAGGGACGGTCCTTTTTTCTCAAAAATCTCCGATTTTTGAGACAAAAGGACCGTCCCTGCTTCTCAAAA
>CACXEL010000370.1 GCA_902766655.1 uncultured Lachnospiraceae bacterium
AAGGGTATGGTCTGGTACAAGGAGGACCCGAACATGTCCTACGTCTTTGAGCAGGCGGGCCACCTGATCCAGGAAATGCAGGCCGGCCGCTTCCTGGCCTCCGCCGACAAGGCCTCCATCGACCGGATCCTGAGAAAGTATCCCGAGGTTGCCAGGGTCTGGGACGACAAGTACGGCGACCGCATGCAGAAGCTGGTCTTCATCGGCCAGAACATGGACAAGGACAAAATCACCGCAGATCTGGACGCCTGCCTGGGCGACCTGTGATTGACTGATTTCGCTCAGAAAATGAGGACACATCAGTGCCTGCCCGGGTCAATAAGGGTGGCACGGATCTTCTGTCCTACAGGTGAATGCCTTGTTTCGCACAAAAAAAGCTGTGAAGAAGACGGATAGTCATTCTTCACAGCTTTTTTCTGTCTGTCCCGATGTGAGGGACGGAATGAACGGTGGAACTCTTAATGCCGCCTGCGCTTCTGGGATTTGCGGGCCTTGTAGGCGCTGATCTGTGCGGCCAGGTCCGGCGGCGTGAGGTCCGCAAGGCGCTTGCTGGAGAAAAGGATGTTGCCACAGATGAGGACGATGTTGTCCGCCGTCAACGGCACGCCGAGGAGGGCACTGTTGGATATGACGCTGAGGTACTGGGCCCGGTCCACCAGGTAAATGTTCTGCCGGACGGTCCGGCTGTGGACGGCTTCCAGGACGGGCTGGGAGAGGTGTTCATTTTCCATGCGGATCCTGAACTTGTAGCGGAGCATTTTTTCCACATCGCCTTCGACATAAGCCTCGTGAGCCAGGTCGTCGAGGATGCGGATGATGGTGCTGTCGCACATCTCCAGTGTGGCATAGATGCTGTTCAGGAGACGGCTGTAGGTGTAATAGCTGGGGGAGGTCCACTCCTGCTCGTGCTTGTAGCGGACTTCGTGCTCGACCTCGTGGTAGCCCTCGGAGAAGGTGGTGCGGATCTGGACCTCGAAGGTGCGGTCGATGGGATAGTCGTTCCAGAGCTTGTCCGGAAAAGCCTCGGCCATTTCCCGCGGCAGGCGGAAGATCAGGTTCATTCTGACCTTGCTGAAGTCGTTGCTCTCGGGCAGGTCCACCTGGGAGTCCCGCTCGATCAGGTGGAAATGGCTCCGCAGAATATTGCGGCAGATGTCGATGTCGTCCAGATAATAGAGGACGATGCGGATGCCCAGCAGGTCCTGCATCTTGAAGCCGCCGGGGCCGTACTTGTCACCCTTTCGGACCAGCTTTTCAGCGATGGAGGTGCTTGTCTTGATCCGCCCGAAGATGCGGAAATAAATCCCGGTCTTGTCGATCAGCGTGCCGACGTCGTCCTGCAGTCTGCTGAGCACGTCCGGGTGGTCCGTCAAATCATAAAACTCATTTGCATCAACCATATTTGTGACCTCCTTTCTGCCATTGTACCATAAAAAAAGGCGGCGGGCACGTTTATTCGGGCCGGCCGCATGCTTTTATGGGCAGAAGGAAGGTCGGACAGGGGAGATGCCTCCTGCCCGATCGTTCCAGGAAGGGTTATGCGGTTTGCGGGAGGGCTGTCAGGCCTTGCTTCGCCCGAGACGCTCGTCGATGTAATCCGGCACCTCGTCGGGCTGGATGCCCAGGACGTAGCCGAATTCGCTGAAGAGGATGCGTTCCGCTTCGCGGAACACCTTCTCGTCGGCGCTGTGGAACTTTTTGCCGGTGCGGATCTTCTCCATGCGCTTGTCGCGGAGAGTCCGGATGAGTGAGATCATTTCCTCCCGGTCGAAGCGGGAGAGGATCTGGGAGAAGCTGGCCTGGCGCTCCTTCTCATTCTCGATCCAGCAGCTCTTGCAGTCGGGCAGTGAGTCGATGAGGTCGGTGACCTCCTCCCGGCTCAGGATCGAGCGGAGCTTGCGCGTGTCTCCGTCGGTAGGTACATAGATCTTGGTGTTCCTGTCGAAAACGGGGACCAGGATGTAATAGGTCCTGGTTCCATAGGTCGAGAAGGTCCTTTCCACCGTCCCCTCTACGGTACAAACGCCTTCAGGGATGTGGATGATGGGTTCGTGAATCATCAAGCTGTCCATTTTTACCCCTTTGCGGCGGAATATGGCCGCGCTGTTCTGCCCCGCCGGTATGTGGACCTGAAGGCTTTCCCCGGCGGCATTCATCTGTATCTTGCTTTTCAAAAATATTTTATCACAGAATTCGCTGATTTAGTCTTTACATTTTTGTAAAACATGGTATAATATCATATTTTCGTTAAAAACGCACAGAAAAATCGCTCTTCCGGTAGGGATTCTTCGGGAAAATGCAGACAGGCAGGCGGGAAAAAGCCTGAAAAAGCTTGAAAAAACAGACAATAAGGGCCCGGAACGCCGTTGGCGAAATGCCACAGCGGTCCGGGCCCTTGTCCTGGACAGAACTTGCTCTGTGAGAAGGAAGCCGTGGGTGCCGGTCAGGCAGACACGGATGTCAGCGCCCCTGCCGGGCAGGAGTTCCTTAACTGCCCGCTCTCACGACAGATGGCTGGCGTGAATGCCTTCCCGCAAAGTTGCTTCCTCCGGGAACAATGGCTGCGCGGCCGTCTTCGGTCAGGCCTCTTGCCGCGCAAATACGACGGGTTGGGCGGCCTCCTGGGCACGGTGACCCGTCAACTTCATTTATCATATACTGTTTCCGGATAAAATGCAAACATCTTATGTGAAATTTTAATAAAATTTTAGGAATATCTCCTCAATTTTTGTGAATTTGAGGCAGGGGATGCGGCCCGGATTCTTTGGACCATAATAAAACAGGCTGTCCGGACGGACAGCCTGCCAAATCTTACGGAGTTGGAGGGATTCGAACCCTCGCGTCGCTTGCGCGACCTGCCGCATTTCGAGTGCGGTCCCTTCAGCCAAACTTGGGTACAACTCCATATGAGAATGTATGGAACGTCAGGAGCCGGGAGTGACAGGGCCGGCTTTCATTTTCTTCCGGGCTGCGTCGCGCTGCCGGAGGGCTTTGAAAAAGTCCTTCAGCATGGTGCTGCACGCTTCCTCGAGGACACCGTACGTCACGGAGACCTGGTGGTTGAAGCCTTTCATGTCGAGCAGGTTGGTCACCGATCCTGCGCAGCCGGCTTTGGGATTCATGCAGCCTATGACGCACCGGGGGATGCGGGCCTGCACGATGGCTCCTGCGCACATGGGGCAGGGCTCCAGTGTCACGTAGATGGTGCACTCCTCGAGCCGCCAGTCGCCGATGACGCGGGCTGCTTTTTTGATGGCGTTCATCTCCGCGTGGGAGAGGGTGCTCTTGTCGGTGTTGCGCCGGTTGTAGCCCCTGCCGATGATCCTGTCCTCATGGACGATCACACACCCGATGGGGACCTCGCCCAGGGCCAGGGCTTTGCGCGCCTGCCGGAGCGCCTCCTTCATAAATCTCGTATCCGTATCCATACCCGGCTATTATAAATGAAAACAAATTGAAAATCAATACCCGCGTCGCCACATTCTTGCCGGCATTTTTCAGTCCGGTACTATTGGAGGGTTGAACTGTAAGCTGATAGTATGCTAAAATCAATATGGGGAATAGTTATTACTTGAAGGGGAGAAAAATGAAGGGGTATTATCTGCATTTTTTGAGAGTGCGCCGGAGAGCCGGCGTATTTCTTGTACTCTTTTTTCTGATTTTCACTATCTCGTCTGCGCTGGGCGGGACGGAGGCTATGGCCTCTGATCCGATTACCAATCATCTGACCGGCTGGCCCTATATGACCGACATCAATGAATCCTCTGCTGTGCTCATGGATGCCGATACCGGCGCCATCCTCTACTCTCTGGACCGGAACGAGCAGCGCTATCCGGCCTCCATCACCAAGATCATGACCTGTCTCCTTGCTATCGAGCAGGGCGACCTCTCCGAAACAATCACCATTACCGAGGCGGGTCTCAAGGAGGCTTATCTGGGCAGCTCCAACATCGTGCCGATCCTGGGTGAGCAGTTCACCCTCGAGCAGTGTCTCTACATGCTCATGCTCAAGTCCGCCAATGACATTGCCACGGAGCTGGCCGTGCATTTTGGCGGCAGCGTGGAGGGCTTTACCGAGATGATGAATGCCCGGGCGGCGGAGATGGGCTGCACGGGGACTCATTTTCACAATGCCAACGGCCTGCCGGACACGGAGCACTACACCACGGCCTATGACATGGCTCTCATTATGAAGAACTGCATTCAGAATGAGACCTTCCGCAGGATCCTGGGGACCTCTGTCTATACGGTCCAGCCCACCAACATGACGCCGACGGAGCGCATTTATCAGAATCACTGCAAGCTGATCATAAAGGACAATTCCTTCTATTATGAGAACTGCATAGGAGGAAAGACCGGGTACACCGACAGCGCCTGGAGGACACTGGTCACGGCGGCCGAGAAGGACGGCATGACTCTTGTCTGTGTGACCATGCACGGGCCGGACACGACGGACTTCGTGGACCATGCGTCTCTCTTTGATTACGGCTTCAACAACTTCAGACATGTTTCCCTCGACGGAAACTCCGGGGAAGGCGTTACAACAGGTACCGTCACCCTGCCCAATTCTGTCAGCCTCAGCGATCTGGAGGTCAGCGAGGTACAGGAAGGGGAAGGGACCATTCGCTATTACACCTACGAGGGCAATCCTGTCGGTAAGGCCAGCGTGGAAGCCCGTATGGCCATCGGGCCCGTAACAGGCTCGGACGGAGGCACGACGGGGGACCGTACAGGTCTGACGTCAGAGACTTCCGGGGCTTCGGGAAATGAGACCATCGACAGCCGGACGGGCAGGACGATCCTCTTTGCGCTGATCTTCATCGTCGTGATCCTCGCGGCGATCTGTCTGGCAGGATTGGTCCACGGACAGAATTCCAGGTCCCGCCGCAGAAGACGGCGCCGGAGATCCTCCGCGCAGGCGGCCCGCAGGAGAGCGGAAAGCTATGAAGGCGGGGAGCGGCGACAGTCCTATACTTCCTCCAGCCGCAGCTACCAGGAATCCGGACGAAGAACGTCCGGCAGACGGAACAGTTCGGAGGGCAGAAGAAGGTCCCGCGACAGGAATGATTACGATGCGCGGCCGAGGTCGGAAGACCGGGACCTCTATGAGAGACGGAGACCAATGGAAAGCCGGTCGGCGCGCAGGCCCGAGAGGGCTTATGCGAGCCGCCGGAGGAGAAGCCTCGAGAGAATGGGCGGATAAAAAGAAATTGAAAAAAGCAGCCGGCTCCTTGCGAGCCGGCTGCTTTGTGTACAGCCAATAAAAATATCCGTGCGCCTCACATCGAATCGGTCCCAACAGACGTAACCTCCCCAGTTAGCTCGGCCCAGGCACCCTCGCGTCACACAAAAGGTCCACCTTAGTGCTGCTGTGTTCCCACCCTGACACGGTTCGATGGTTTCTGTTGCGCGAGACCCGGACGTCATCACCACTTAAGAAGGGCAGCTCCACCCGAACAGACCCTCAGATCTTGGTATGCCCCTGCTGTAGCGGACTGCAGGTTACAAGGCCCCGCTAATGACCCGGTTGCACGGATGAGTGCAGTATATCCGAAAACCGGGGAAAAGTCAACAGCTTAAATTTTCTCTTTTTTTGAACCGGAACGCCCTGCCTGTCCGGGCAAGATGAGGCCCGGACAGGGAATTCGGCTTTCACCGGCCTGCTCCGGGCAGGTCAATCGGCTGTGCACGGCCGGCACGGAGCTTATGAGGCGGGTTTCGTGAACCTGGACCCGGTAAAGCCGGGAACTATGTCCGCCCAGGAACTGATGGCGGCGCCGTCCTTCTTGACATACTTGATATAGTTTTTGGTGTATTTATTCCAGGCCGTCGTGTTCATGTACTTGAAGACGGTGGCTGAGAGCTTGGGCCGCGTGCAGTAGGCTGAGGTGTAGTAATAGATGCCCAGGTGCCAGCCGCCGGCCATCTCCGCGGTGCTGTCCATCTCCCGGTGGATGGCGATCATGTCGATGTTCTTGTCGAACTCTGTGAGGTAGTAGGCCAGGGCCACGGCCGCCGCCTGCTCATAGAGCTGCGACTTGCCGTTGTAAACGGAGGAAATGCCTGTCTCCGGCATGATGACGTGCATATTGCTCCCGTAGGTGGCCTTGAGGGAGGAGGCAAAAGCGGAGGCGTTCAGCGGGGTGATCTGCGCCGAGGAGCCGCTGTCCGTCACGAAGGGACTCCGGATCCAGATCCTGCAGTCCTGCTCGGGCGAGGGGTAGGGGTGCATGCACATATCCCAGTGGATCTTGCCCTGTCGGATGAGGTCCGTGTTGAAATCCGCGATGAGCTGCTGCCCGTTGTAAGTGCCGGAAGGCACGGAGTTGGCCGGGAGGTTCCAGTTGTGGTCCAGCGACACGTAGGTCCGCGCGTATTTCCACCGGCTCTTGATGGCCGCGTTGAAGAGGCGGAACCCTTCGGCGTAGGACTCGTGGTACTGGCTGTAGCTGACGTTCCCTGTGTAATTGTAGGTGCGGTACTGGTCTGACTCGTTGCCGTAGACCCAGTTGGCCACGTAGATGCCGTTCTTCGTCCACTCCTCCGCCAGGCAGGAGAAGAGGGCCTCGAGACGGAGGCGGTTCTCATTTTTAGTGTTGAGGGCGTAAATGATACCCCCTCCTGAGGATGAGGCCGCCGAGGGCTGGATATAGTCGGTCAGACGGCTGCTCAGGTAGAAAATGCCTGTCACGACGATGCCCCTGTCATAGAAGGTCTTGAGAAGGCTGGCGTGGCTTCTGATGGCGGAGGAGAAATAATACGTCTTGCCCTGGTAGCTGTAGCTGAAATCGGACCTGTTCAGGTAGGTCTCGATCGGGAAGTCCAGGGCAACATGGCTGCAGTTCAGGGACTCGGCTAAATCGGCATGGCTGAGCGTCATTTTCAGACCCTTTTTGGTGGCAGCCGTGGGGAATTTGGTCTTCCGCGCGGCGGCGTTCTGGGGGTTCGAGATGTAGACGCCGTTGCTGGTGATGAGATACCTGTTCTTCCTGATGACGCCCAGGTAGAAACGCTTCTGGATCAGGGAGCCCGAATTGTTCAGGTTCAGCGGGACGGAGAAGGTCATGCTGTCCGCGGAAGGCGCGGAGGCCACCGGGGTACAGGATTTGACTTTGGTCACGTATCCGTCGACGGCAAAGAGATAGAGCCTGCCATCATCGGATTTCATCGGGGTCCCGGAGGCCTTGACGATCACCGTGTTCCGGTCGCTGGCGCTGACCTCGACGGAGGTGATCTTCATGGCGGTCAGCTGCCACTTGAAACGGTCTGCGGAGGCGTAGGTCCCGATCTGGAGAGCAGCATCGTAGCTGGTGGAGCCGCCTGCCAGCTCAAGGGCCAGAGAGGTGTTGAGGCAGGAGACCAGCCTGTAGGACCCGTCGGAGTTGATGACGGGGTGCCAGAGTTGGCCTTTGGCGCCGGTCCAGGACCCGGTCACGACCGGTGTTCCGGCGGCAGCGGTGTTGCCTTTGACTGTCAGGAGCTTGCCGGTGGCTGCATTGACCACCCGGAAATAGTAATTGCGCTTGCCGCGCGCGACGGCGGGCTGCAGCTTGAAATACTGGCGGGTGGAGCCGGCCCAGTCCCGGCTCAGGTAACTGACGCCGTTGGAGGTGGATGCGCTGGCCGGCTCGACTACCCGGTCGGTATCCGCGCATGAGCGGATGGCGAAGGTGGAGACGGTGCGGTCCGACGTAGAATCGGCTGTGAGGAACTGCTGTTTTTTGTTGCCCTCCTTGTAGGCACGGGAGACAGCGTAGTCGTAGGAGCCTGAATAGTCGATGCCCAGGACGCGGCCGCTGTGAAGACGGGAGATGAAGCGGAGCGCGCCGGAGGATTCGGTCCAGGGCTTCCAGAGCTGGGCGTCCGCGCCCGTGCGTGCGGTCTGGATGACTTTGGTGCCGGAATTGTATTTCCCGTTTTCGAGGGCCAGGACCAGGCCGGTCTTGACGTTGGTGATGGTGTAATAGCCGCCCCAGACATGGGTCAGCTTGTATTTCTGCCAACTGAGTCCCTCAGCGTCCGCGAGGGCATTCGTGTTGCCGTCACCGGTCAGGCCGAGGCGCGGGCCCAGGGCCATTTTCGGAGTGGCTTCGGGGCGGAGCATGATGGTGCCTGCGTAGTTCGGCAGCGTGACCTCCCTGAGCAGGAAATGCTCGGCCTTCACGTTCTCATCGACCTGAAGACGGATCGTAGTGTAGTTCGCGAAGTGGCCGTCTCTGACCTCAAGAGCCAGCGTCGGGTCGGCGGCGCTCAGGAAGCTGTAGGAGCCGTCTGCGTTGAGCCGCATTTTCCATTTCTGAGTCGAGTAGCCCTTGTCCTCCTGCTGCACAACGTTGGTCGTGGCTGCCGCCGTTCCGTCCACGGTGACAGCCTTGCCGCTCCGGTAGTTGAGGATGGTCCAGGATCCGTCGGCGTTCTTTTTCAGTGTGAAATACTGCCGGTAGAAGCTCTTGTTACTGTAAATGCGGACATTGGTCCCGTTCGCGAGGACATCTGTGCCCAGATCCATGGTCAGGCTGTTGCTGTAGGCGCAGAGGAGCAGGTAAGTCTTTCCGGATACCGGAGCCGGACTTGTAAAGATCTTGGTGGTGGAAGCGGCCTCGGAGGTCAGAGCCGGCTCGAGAGGAATATCCTCCTCGTCCGGGTCGGATAATTCTTCCTCATCCGTGACCTCGCCGGTGTCATCCCCGGCTTCGCCTGTGTCCGTACCGTCGTTTTCATCGCCTTCGGGGGTTGTGATGTCCCCAGGCACTTCCTCCTGGGCAGGGACCGGATCGCCGGACTCACCGGAATCGTCGCCGGTCTGCCCGGAATCGTCGCCGGTCTGCCCGGAATCGTCGCCGGTCTCGCCGGAACCGTCGCCGGTCTCGCCGGAACCGTCGCCGGTCTCGCCGGAACCGT
>CACXEL010000371.1 GCA_902766655.1 uncultured Lachnospiraceae bacterium
ACGGCCGCCGTGGCTGCGCATGATGGCGAGGCCCTTGAGCTTGCCGGCGGAGATCGCTTCACCGATCTTGCCGCGGACGCCGGACGCCTCGATGCGGGTGATGGTGCCGTCCTCGATCATGGGGACAAGGGGATCATGGGCCTTGCCGAGGGATGTGGCGGCCAGCGTGATGTTCTTGAATCCCATGTCGTGAATCTCTTTCATGACCATGTTGACGATCAGGTCGCCTTCACGGAAATGATGGTGGAAGCTGATGGTCATGCCGTTGTGGGCCCTGCACTTGATCAGCGCCTCGCGGATGCTGCCGACCAGCTTGCTGTGCTCGTTGTCCATAACAGGACGGATAATGGGGGCATACCTTCTGAAGGGCACGCCGTTTTTATAGTTGTTGCCCTGGAAGGGTTCTTTCCCCGTTAATTTGAGGATTTCATCGGGTATTTCCCGACCGACTGCATTTTTCATATGTACAGATCTCCTTCGGATTTAACTGGCGTAGTGACAGATTGTGCAGAAGTCTGCAAGAGGATCCTGTGTGGCGGTCTGCTTTACAGGTCGCCCTTGTAGACACCGGATGCCTTGGCAAGGGCCAGCGTACGCTTGGCGCCGTCGTAGAAGGCGATGTCGATCATCTTGCCGTCCACGGTGAAGACGCCGATGCCCATGGCCTTCTTGGTGTCGATCTCGCGGACGACCTTCTCCGCGAAGATGATCTCCTTCTGCTTGGGCGTAAAAATGTCGTGCACAATCGGGATCTGTCTGGGGTTGATGATACTCTTGCCGTCAAATCCCATGGTATGGATCGTCTCGACGTCCCTGCGGAAGCCTTCCATATCATTCAGATTCGTGTAGACAGTGTCAAAGCACTGCTTGCCCGCCGCGCGGGCCGCGATGATCATATGCTGGCGCGCGCCCATGAGCTCAACGCCCGTACCGGAGATCGAGGTCTGGAGATCCTTGGTGTAATCGCCGCCGGAGAGGGCGATACCGAAGAGGCGGGGGGAAGCCTCGCAGATCTCAAGGGCGTTCAGCACGCCTCTGGCGGATTCAAGCGCCGCCATGATCAGCGTGCGGCCTTCCTCGATGCCGAATTCCTTCTCAGCCGCGATGACGGCGGCCTCGACTCTCTTGACGTCCTCAGCGGTCTCCGTCTTGGGAATACGGATCGCGTCGCAGCCGCCGGCTACGGAGCAGCGGATATCTTCTTCCCAGAGGTCACTGTCGAGACCGTTGATACGAACAACGCGCTCTACGCCGCGGTAATCAATCTCCTGCAGCGCGTGATAAAGCGAAAAGCGGGCGGCGTCCTTCTCACGCTCCGCCACTGCGTCCTCAAGATCCAGCATGATCGAGTCCGGGCCGTAGACATAGGGGTCCTTGATGAGGCCGGGCTTCTGGCAGTTGAGGAACATCATGCTCCTGCGTAGTCTCTTCAGGTTTGGATTCATTTGATGGCACCTCCCCAGGGTAAGCTGTCCTTGATGTCATTGCTGCGGAAGACTGCGGCTTCGATCCTGGCCTTGATTGTGCAGTCAAGAGCGCCCTTGTCCACAACCGTCAGCTTGACATCGTTGACATCCAGATTTTTCAGGGTCTCGTAGATTACTTTGCGGATCTGTCTTCCGTACTGCCGTATGACCACACTGTCCAGGTCGAGATCGACCTGTCCGTTGCCGGGCTCAACTGTCACCATACAGTCACTGGATTCCAGAGTGCCAGCTACCGCTGACTTTTTGATATCCATTAGACACTAGCTCCTTTCCTCATAAGAATGGGTTTTTCAGAGATTGCTACCAGTATATTTTCACACATACCCGTAATATTTTCAAATACCGATTTGACACCATAGATATAATGGAATTATTATATCTATGGTGGGTTTTCAATAATTCTATCATTATGAACCGCGCTGACTGAAAACGCGGAAAATGAACCCCGAAAAAGGAGCCGACACCATGAACGTCAAGCAGGCACAATACTTTCTGGCGATCGTTCAGGAGGGCAGCATCACGGCCGCCGCCAAAAAGCTGTATGTGAGCCAGCCCTCCCTCAGCCAGATGGTCCACCAGATCGAAAAGGACCTCGGGGTCACGCTTTTTGACCGGACCTCTCTGCCCCTGCGCCTCACCTATGCGGGGGAGAAATACCTGGAGTGCGCCCACGCCATCGTCGCAGCGAACGACACGCTGGACATCCAGCTCCGGGAGATACGCAAGGAGAATACCGGCCACCTGCGCATCGGGATCAGCGTTCAGAGAGGCATGCTGATCCTGCCGCAGGCCATGCCGCGCCTCATAGAACGCTACCCCCACGTATCGGTGGAGCTGCACGAGACGGAAAGCGCCCAGATGGAGGACCTGCTCCGCTACCGGGAGATCGACCTCGCCTTCGCGGCGTTAGAGTCCATAAACACCCGTTTTGAATATAGGCTGGTCGCACGCGAGACCATCGGGATCCTGGCAGGAAACGGCTCCGCTCTGGCGCAGCAGCACCCTTCAGGCACACCGCTCCCGATGGAGAAGGCCCGGAACGAAGCCTTCGTGGGCATCAAGCACGGACACATCATCCGAGGCGTGCAGGACCAGCTCTTCCGCACGCTGAGCGCCAATCCCAGGGTCCTCATGGAGGCGGACTCCCTGGAGATGGCCAAGCGGGTCACCGTATCCTGCGACGCCTGTATGATCTGCTCCGATATCTACTTCGACGAGTGGATGGCCAGGCGGGGCGCCTTCTACCCGATCAAGGGCTATAAGAACAACCGGCACTTCTACGCCTGCTGGAGAAAAGGCGAGACGCTGCCAAGGTACGCGGCGGACCTCATCGACATCGTCTCGGGCGTGCTTGAGCGGAACGTGGCGCGCATCAGCAGGCCGACGGAGGAGGCCTGACCTCCGCCCGGTCCCGCGCACCGGCAAAAGGAAAGCCAGAGCACCGGATCCCGGCACCCTGGCAGGTCATATATCTCCATATAGTAACTGTTCGGCACCCCACGGGCTCGGGATGAAAAGGCATCCGGCAGGCGCCGGAGCTCCGAAAGGCCGCGCTCCGGGTGAGATCTGTATCCACGGACCCACACCGGATGCGCTCTCAGTGTGCGCTCTGACCCCTTCGGCCCGCGCCGGGACTCCGCCCTCACAGCACGCCGTAAAAAAACATGCCCAGGACCGCCGAGCTGATGATGACGGCCGGCACCGACCACTTCCGCCTGATCAGGAGGTAGAGCATGAGGGCCGCGATGCCGACGGAATAGGGCAGGACCGCATTTTCAGAGAAATAAGTACCGCCGCCGAGGGTCACGATGACGCTCAGGATCATGGCGATGCATACCGGCTTTACGACGAACATGACCTTGCGCATGAGGCTGCTCTCCTTGAACTTCTCGAAGAAGATGGCAATCAGGAGGGTCAGGGTAAAGGCAGGCGTCAGGACGCCGAGAACGGCCACCATGCTGCCCGGAAAGCCGGCGGTCTGGGTGCCCGTGAAGGTCGCGCAGTTGATGCCCAGGGGGCCGGGGGTCATTTCCGCGATCGCCACCAGGTTCGAGAGATCCTCGGCTGTCATCCAGCCGTGGGTCGTCATTTCCTCGAGGATGAGGGGGACCATGGACATGCCGCCGAAGCTGGTGAAGCCGATTTTCATGAAGGAAATGAAGAGCTGAAGATAAATCATTGCCTGGTCTCCTCCTTTCCTTCTTCCGACTCTCTTCTGACGCGGCTCACGATCCACCAGGCCAGGGCAGCGCTGACGCCCATGACCACCAGCAGGATGTTGCTGACCCCGACGAAGAGGGACAGGCAGAAGGCCGCGGCGCAGATGAGGACCGCAGGCAGGGTCCTGAGCGCATCCTTTCCGAGGGAGAGCGCCGCGCTGGCGATGATCGGGACCACCGCCGCGCGGATGCCGGTCAGGGCCGCGTGGACCCAGTAGTTGTCCTTGAAGGCGTTATAGAAGTGCACGACGATCGTCAGAATGATGACCGCCGGGCATGTGATGCCCGCCACGGCGCAGATCCCGCCGAAGACGCCCGCCACATGGTAGCCGAAGATCATGCTGATGTTGGTGATCATGATGCCCGGCGCCGACTTGCCGACGGCCACCATCTCGAGCAGCTCATCCTTGGTGATGACCTGCCTCTTGTTGACGAACTCCTGCTCCATCTGGGCCAGGATGGCCCAGCCGCCTCCGAAGGTGAAGCAGCCGATCTTGAAGAAGAAGGCGAATATAGATAATCCTTTTTTTAACTTGTCCATTGTATCCCCTGATCTCTGAATACCCTTTTTCCGCGCTCAGCCGCGGAGGTGATGCATACCGCCGGCGGTCCGGAGCACTGTTTTTCCGCTTCTGTAACGCCTCTCTGCCTCTATTCTAACATAGGACAGCCGCCTTTATTGACATATTTTTCGCCGGTGTGTAGACTTAACAAATGACGGCCGTCCGACTCCCTGCGCCCGCACGGAAGGGCCGGCCGGACAGCCGACAGCCACTACTAATATTATTTGGAGGAAGACGCCATGCCTTCACAAAGCAGCACAGACCTTTCCATGACCGGGCCCAGCGTCTCGGTCCCGGATATGATGGAGGCCCGGGAGCGCCGCCTTTTCAGGCAGACGGAACTGCGGCAGAAGTATCCCGGCTGCACGGTGGTCTCATTTACCATGAACATCGCCGGGCCTGTGAAGAATACCCCGCTTATCCGCCGCGGGTTCGAATACGGCTGCGGCCTGATCCGGCAGAAGCTGATGCGGGTCTCCGGAAAGAGCGAATGCGAGCTCTCTTTTGACGAGGCCACCGGGAATGAAGGCTATTTCATCATCGACCTGCCGGCGGTCAAGGTCAAGCGCCTGACCGTGGAGATCGAGGACCACGACGCGATCGGGCGCCTCTTCGACATGGACGTGCTGGATGAGACCGGGCGGAAGCTGGACCGGGGCGAGATCGGCCTCTCTCCGCGCAGGTGTCTTCTGTGCGGACAGCCGGCGGCCTTCTGCGCGAGGAGCCGGACCCACACCGTGGCACAGCTGCAGGAGAGAACGGCGGCGATGCTCACGGATTTTGTGAGATCCCATGACGCGCAGGTCATCGCCCGCGACGCCTGCCGGGCCCTCCTCTACGAGGTCTGCACGACGCCCAAGCCCGGGCTCGTGGACCGCGACAATCCGGGGAGCCACCGCGACATGGATATCTTCACATTCCTGGACAGCGCGGCGGCCCTCCAGCCCTATTTCCGGCGGTGCGCCGAGTGCGGGATGGACTCGCGCCACCTGGCCCCCTCCGAGACCTTCCGCCTGATCCGGCAGGAAGGCGTCAAGGCTGAGCGCGATATGTACGCAGTCACATGCGGCGTGAACACCCACAAGGGCGCCGTCTTCTCCATGGGCATTTTATGCGCCGCCCTCGGCCGTGTCAACCATTCTCTTCGGAAAGATCCCGCCGCCGTCCTCGCGGAATGCGGAAGGATCGCGGAGGGCATCAGCTCCGGGGACTTCGCATCCCTGAAGACCGCCTCGGACGCCAGGACCGCCGGGGAGAGGCTCTACCTGGAATACGGGATCCGCGGCGTGCGCGGGCAGGCGGAGGACGGCTTCCCGGCCGTGCTCAGCGCCGGCCTTCCGGCCCTCGAGCGGGAGCTCGCGGGAGGCGCTTCCCTCGACCGCGCCGGGTCCGTGGCCCTGCTCTCGCTCCTCGCCGCGGAGACGGACACCAACCTGATCGCCCGCGGGGGGCGGAAGAAGCAGCTGGCGGTCACGGAAGAGGTGCGGCATCTGCTCGCGGAGGACCCCAGCCCTTCGGAGGAGGTGATCCGGGAGATGGACCGGGCTTTCATTTCCGAAAACCTCTCGCCGGGGGGAAGCGCGGACCTGCTGGGGCTGTGTTATATGCTGCATTTTATGAAAGACGCGTGAAAGGCCGGTCGGCCCGAACGATGGAAGAATCAAGCAAAGGAGGATGGAAATGTCCGAATACTCTATTTCCGAGATCTATCCCGGCGACAGATACGCCCTGTCACAGATCGACAGGCTCCTCGCCCAGGAGGGAATCAGGCGGGACGCGAACCTGGACTATATCTGCGCCATGTACGATGAGGACTACAATATCATCGGCACGGGAAGCTGCTTCGGGAGCACGCTCCGCTGCTTCGCGGTGAGCCATGAGCACCAGGGGGAGGGGCTTCTGAACTCGATCATCTCCCACCTGATCGACGTCCAGTTCAGGCGCGGCAACATGCACCTCTTCCTCTACACGAAAATCAATTCCGCCCGCTTCTTCGGCGACCTGGGCTTCTATGAGATCGCCCGCGTCGACGAAACACTGGTCTTCATGGAGAACCGGCGGAACGGGTTCGAGAGCTACATAAACAGACTGAAGGCGGATGCGCCGGCGGGCTTCACGCCATCCTCCGCCTCCGGACGGGTCGGCGCGATCGTGATGAACGCCAATCCCTTCACGCTCGGACACCAGTATCTGGTGGAGAAGGCGGCTGCGGCCTGCGGCGTCCTCCACCTCTTCATCGTCAGCGAGGACGCCAGCCTGGTGCCCTTTGCCGTCCGGAAAAGGCTGATCCGGGAGGGGACGGCGCACATCCCGGGGATCATTTTACATGACAGCGGTCCGTACATGATCTCGAACGCCACCTTCCCCAGCTATTTCCTGAGGGACGAGGCGTCCGTGATCACCGGCCACGCGAAGCTGGACATCCAGACCTTCACGAAGATCGCCGCCGCGCTCGGCATCAGCGTGCGCTACGTCGGCGAGGAGCCCACCAGTGAGGTGACCGGCATCTACAATACGATCATGGCGCAGGACCTGCCGAAGGCGGGCATAGCCTGCGAGATCATCCCCCGGAAGACCGCCGGCGGCGCGGCCATCAGCGCTTCCACCGTGCGCACCTGCCTCAAGTCCGGCGACTGGGAGGCGCTGCGGGCACTGGTGCCGGAGACGACGCTGCGGTACTTTATGAGCGCCGAGGCAGAGCCTGTCCTGAAAAAGATCCGCGCCGCGGGAAATGTAATCCATTACTGAGGCGGAACCGGTCGGGCCATCCTGAAAAAAGCCCCTGCGGAGACTTGTGTCCGCAGGGGCTTTTTTTGTTTTTATTTCCCGGGATCAGAAGGTGGTCCCGATCACGTGGGTGTTGCCGTAGATGTAGCGGTTCAGGCGGCAGGTCGCCCAGGGGCTGTAGATGCCGCAGGTGATGACGGTCAGCAGGGCGTTGACGATGTAGATGCCGAACATCTCCGTGCCGTTCCCGAAGAAGCCCATCCGGTCGCCTTCGACCACGGAGCCGGTCAGCTCCCACTTGATGAGGGGTACGGCGGCCCAGGGGTAGGCGATGCCGCAGGTGATCATGGTGATCAGGCCGCAGAGGATGCTGTATCCCAGGTAGGCGGAGAAGGGGCCGTCAAAGAAGGAGTTGGCGTAGACCATGCCGGCCGTATCCGGAGCGCCCATGTAGGCCGTGTGGCTGAGCTCCCATTTCTTGAGGGAGATGTAGACGTAGAAGCCGAAGAGGCCGCAGGTGATCACGGTGAGGATTTCCCAGATGATCCACCTGCCCAGGAGTTCGCCGCCGGTGCCGTTGAAGGTCAGGCGCTTGCCGTCGATGACGGTGTGCTCCTTGCGCCATTTGTAGATCCTGCAGAGGAACCAGGGGGCCGCGATGCCGCAGGTGAGGGCGGAAGCGACGCTGAGGAGCAGAATGTTGACGAAGAGGTCCACGCCGTCCCCGTCGAAGTAGGATCCGCCCTGATCGGGCTGGCCCGGGTAGGGAACCGGGGGATTGACTCCGCCGCCGGCCGCCGCACCGGCCATGCCTGCCGCCGCTGCACCGGCTGCCGCGCCGTTCATATCGCCCCTGTTCATGTCGTCGTTCCAGGTTTCCGCCGCGGGGGCCTTGTCCTTGTGGAAGCCGGCCTTCTCCATGAGGAAGGCTGCGGAGCCTCTGAGGTCGAAGCCGCCGGTCAGGGCCGTGCCGAAGGTCAGGAACCTGGCCAGGAGGTCGATGCCCAGCACCGTGCAGGCGGCGAAGAGGACAAAGCGGAGGAAACCGGCGGAGCCGGAGACCCGGAGGACCGCATAGATGGCCGCCAGGATCGACACGCCCAGGGTGATGTTGACGCCCTGGGTCTGCCGGACCTTCTTGGAGGCGACCATATAGAGGATGCCGCCGAACTCAGCCAGCGCGACCAGCATCATGACGACCATGAGCACCTGGCGGAAGCCGGAGAAGGCTCTCCAGAGTCCCCAGGCATATCCGCTGGAGACCACACCGAGGAGAATGCTGAAAATGAAGCCCAGGCCAGTCATGGCGACCGGCACAAAGCCGACGAAGCCGCTGCCGATATGAATGACCTTCTCAGGGGTCATCGGCCCGCTACCGAGGGGATTGATATGGTCGCCGTCCGGATCGTCGCCCGGGCCGCCGCTGCCGAAGCCGGAGAAGCTGCCGCCCTTGTCCGTTCCGAAGCTGTCACCGGAAGGGGCCGGGCCGGCGGAATAGTCCACATGGGAGGGGCCGCTGCCGGGCGCGTCCTGCGCCTTGTCTGTCTCGACCGGGCGGAAGGGATTCCAGCCCGCAGAGATCTGGGAACCGCTGTCGACAGTGCTGCCGGAAGCCGCCGCGCCAAGTCCCGCAGCCGCCAGACCTGCCGCCGCGATGCCGGCAGACTGGCCGTCTTCCGCGGACCCGTCGGCCGCGCCGGGGGCAAAGAGGCCGGTCGACGGCTCGGAGGTTGACGGGGCGCTGTCGCCCAGCACGAAGCCGGTAGTCTCCGGCTCAGAGGTTGACGGAGTACTGTCGCCCAGCACGAAGCCGGTAGTCTCCGGCTCGGAGGTTGACGGGGCGCTGCCGCCAAGCACAAAGCCGGTCGTTTCCGGCTCGGAGGTTGACGGGGCGCTGCCGCCTAGCACAAAGCCGGTCGTTTCCGGCTCGGATGCCGCCGGTGTATTGTCGGCCG
>CACXEL010000372.1 GCA_902766655.1 uncultured Lachnospiraceae bacterium
GAAAAATGAGAAAAAAGGACCGTCCCTGACTCTCAAAATGCCTCTCTCTTTTATACCGGCAATCAGCCGATCAGCCCGAAGCGCTGCATGGCAGCCTTGAGCTGGGCCGCGTGGGCCGGCTCGAGATCGCTGAGCGGCATGCGCATGGGACCGGCCTCAAAGCCGATATACTTGAGCGCCGTCTTGACCGGAATCGGGTTGACCTCACAGAAGAGGGCGTCGATGAGCTCGATTGCCCTGTACTGGAGAGCCCTGGCACCGGCGACATCGCCGTCGAAGAACTTCTGGCAGATGTCGTGGGTCTCGCGCGGAGCCACGTTGGACAGAACGGAGATCACGCCCAGGCCGCCGCAGGAGAGGATGGGCAGGATCTGGTCGTCATTTCCCGAATAAAGATCGATATACTCGCCGCCCATGGCCATCATCTTGATGGTCTGGCCGATATTGCCGGTGGCATCCTTGATGCCGACGATGTTGGGCACGTCGCGGCAGAGGGTGACGGCGGTCTCCGGCAGGATGTTGCAGCCCGTCCGGCTCGGCACGTTGTACATGATGACCGGCAGGGAGGTGGCCTCCGCCACGGTCTTGTAGTGGGAAATGAGCCCCTTCTGCGTAGCCTTGTTGTAGTACGGCGTCACGACGAGCACGCCGTCCACGCCGGCCTCCTCGGCTTCCTTAGTCAGCATCACGGCGGTGTAGGTCGCGTTGGAGCCGGTGCCGGCGATGACCGGGATCCGGTGGGCCGTGCGCTCCACACAGTAGCGGATGACGTCGATGTGCTCCTCCTCGGACAGGGTGGCGGACTCGCCGGTGGTGCCGCACACAATGATGGCGTCGGTCCCGTTCTCCACCTGGAAGTCGATCAACCTGCCGAACTCCTCATAGTTGACGCTCCCGTCCTCGAAGAACGGTGTCGCGATGGCTACGCCTGCGCCCTTAAAAATTGCCATTTTGTGTCTCCTTTCATTTCTCAAAAACCCTGAGCTGGACTCTTCCGATTACTTGAAATCCGTTTCCGTATTTCATGAGGCCCTTGCGAAATACCTTGAAATGCGTCTCGCGCACTCCCGGCCTTTCGCAGACGCGCCGGCACATTGTGCCGCTGCATGCCTTTGCGAAAATAAAGACCGCCCACACGCATGGAACGGTCGTCAAAGATATCCCTTCTCTTTCGGATAGCGCCCCATCTCATCGATGACAGTCGCATGGCTCTTGACCATACGCCCAGGCATACGGCCCGCGGTCTGCCGCACCCTTCGGCGCGCCTGCCTTTCGCCTCCTTCACATGCGCCGCCGCATCCGGAAGCTACTCTTCAAAGCACGCAACCTCTATCTCTTATCGCAGACACTTTAACAGTTTTAGGGTTGTTCGTCAACATATTTTTGCGATATACTCTGATAAAATGCGGACACGCAGGCTGCCGCCCCGGATCCGTCCATGGCGGCAGCCGCCTTTTCCCGCGGGGGACATGGCCGCAGCCCGCATACCGCGGACACTCTTCCACCGCTCTCCCCGCTTAATAATACCCACATCCGCAAAGGAGTCCATATGTCAAAGCGCCTGACCTGGCTGGACGCCCTCCGGGGCCTCACCGTCCTCAGCATGATCCTCTACCACGGCACATGGAATGCCGTCTACCTCTACGGCGCCTCCCTGCCCTGGTACGAGGGCCTGCCCGGCTACCTCTGGCAGCAGAGCATCTGCTGGACCTTCATCCTCGTCGCGGGCTTCTGCTCCCAGATCGGCCGCCACCGCTTAAAGCGCGGCCTGCTGATCAGCGCCTGCGGCCTCCTGGTCACGGTGGCCACCACCCTCTACTCGCCGGTCACCAAGATCCTCTTCGGCGTCCTGACCTTCCACGGCGCGGCGGTCCTCCTCTCCATACCGCTCGAAAAACCGCTGAAAAAAATCCCCCCGGCCATCGGTCTTGCTTCCTCCGCCCTCCTCTTCCTTCTGACGAGGAACGCTGGCTCCGGCTGCTGGGGCTTCGAGGGCCTCGCCCTGGGCCGCGTCCCGGCAGCCTTCTATCAGGACAATCTGACCGCCTTCCTCGGCTTTCCGGGGCCGGGCTTCTACTCCGCGGACTATTTTCCGCTCATCCCCTGGATCTTCCTCTTTTTCTGCGGCTTCTTCCTCTACGGTCTCCTGAAGACCGCCGCGGGAAATGAACCCATCGCCTCCCTCCCGGCCATCCGCCGGCTCGAGGCGCACCAGGCGCCGAAGGTCCTTCAGTTCATCGGGAGGCATGCCCTCATTTTCTACCTTCTCCACCAGCCTGTGCTGGAGGGTGGCTTCACCCTGCTGGGCATGATTAAAAAATGAAAAACTGCACTCACCGTCCTTCCGTGAGTGCAGTTTTCTTTATTGTGAGGCAAATTGCCTTCTTCAGATAATCTCCTGCGCCCTTGCGCAGCGAAGTGATTCATACAATCTGCCATGCGTGAAATAATTATATGAGCGGCAGCCTCCGGCGCAGCGCCTTCCGAAGCCGCATGTCCTGCATTTTCCTTCCAGCATGTCCGGCCGGA
>CACXEL010000373.1 GCA_902766655.1 uncultured Lachnospiraceae bacterium
AAGCAAAGTAAATGTAGCCTGAATTATATCGGGCAGCGGTATCAGGCTGATACCGTTAAAGGACCGGGGCGAATCCGCTTCGGGAATTTATAAATATCATCTATGAAGAGATCAATAGCCAATAGCCATTCTACTTTCATCGAATCCTCCATAGCGTCCTACCGTTCGTTAGCCTTTGCCGGAAAGAAAACCGGTCAGCCGTTTCCGATCTGACCGGCTATCTTAAATCCCCGTTCAAACGGATCTATTTCCGATAAATCTCTAAAAACTGCATGACATGTTTCCTGACCAGTTCCATCACCTCATCTTCCCGCTTCGATTCCCGGTCACACAGGTTGATCCATACGGTAATCGGAGATTTGTAAAAATCCTATGAAGCGCCTTGCTGAAACCTGGACATGTCCATGTCTCAGAGAGAAAATTCAACTCTGACATTCTGACTTTATATGTTTCCCTTTGAAAGTTGAACAAGAGTCTCGACACTCTCCGTGAACGGAAACATGTCATAAGCCCACGCTTCCTTCACCTTATACCCCTTCCCCTTGAGATAAGCCAGATCCCTGGCCAGCGTATCCGGCTCGCAGGAAATATAGACAATCCTGCCCGGCGACATGGCGGCCGCGGCGTCCATGAAGCGCTCCGTGGACCCGGACCTGGGCGGATCCATGAAAATGACCTCCGCCTTCTCCCGCTGCGTCGCCATCCCCTTCAGGAATTCGCCCGCATCGTTCTCATAGAAGAAAATATTGTCCACCTTGTTGGCTTTCGCGTTTCGGATCGCGTCGCGCACTGCATCCGGATTCAGCTCCACGCCGATCACCTCACCGGCTTTGGAGGCGGCCGTGATGCCGATGGTACCGATGCCGCAGTAGGCGTCGATGACGCGCTCGCGGCCGGTCAGGTTTGCCATTTTCACGGCCCTGCGGTAGAGCTTTTCCGTCTGCACGGAGTTGACCTGATAGAAGGACTTGGAAGAGATGCGGAATCGGTTCCCGCAAAGCTCGTCCTCGATATAGCCAGGGCCGTAAAGGACCGTCTCGCGCTCACCGAGCACCATGGAGGTCTGCTCCCCGTTGACGTTGATGAGAATGGTCGTGATGCCCGGATGGCGCTCCAGAAGGGCCTTCACGAAATTGTTCTTGCCCGGCAGGATCGGACTCGAGAGGACCAGCACGACCATGATCTGGCCGGTCACGTGGGCAGTCCTCACCAGGACATGGCGCAGCAGGCCGTATCCAGTGTCCTCGTCATAGATCTTGATCTTGAAGGACCTGGCCAGGTCCAGGATATCCTGGATGATGGCGTCCGCCTCCTGATTCTCGATGAGACAGCTGGTGACCGGAACCACCTTGTGGGTGCCAGCCTCGTAAATTCCCGCGATATTTCTCTCCTTCTTCCCGTCCTTCACGTGGGCGAAGACCGCGTGGACCTTGTTGCGGTAGTGGTAGGGATCCTCCATCCCAACTATGCCGGAAAGCTTGCAGAATGGGGCAAGCAGCTGCTCCACGCGCTTCCTCTTGATCTCGAGGGAGGCCTCGTAGCTGCGGCCGATGAAAGTGCATCCCCCGCACCGCTTGTTGACCGGGCACTGGGGAAGGCTCTCGTCAATCGGCGGAAGGTCGCGGCGCCTCAGCGGTCTGTCGGAGGAATAGGCCACCCGGTCCTCCTCCTGCTCAGGAAATGAAGCCCCTCTCCGGCCGCTCTCCCGATCAAAGCCCCGCTCCGGCTTCTTCCCCGCCTGATCCGCCTTCCAACCTGCTGCCTTCGGCTTCCTGTCAGCACCGTCTCTCTTCCACTCAGCCGCCTTCGGCTTTCTGTCAGCTCCGTCCGGCCGGTCATTCCGCACAGGTTTCCCCTGCTTCGCCTTCTGCTTCCGGCCTGCGCTTTCCTCGTCCTCCTCCGGCTTGTAGACGTAGCTCTTCGCAAATGCAATGAGCTCCTCCCTGGTCATTTCCGATCCTGACCTGGGTCTGCCGGTATCTTTCTTCCTGTCCTGTGCCATCTATCTCATCCTTCTGCCGCCTGCGCGGACTTTACGTTTTTTCAGTCAGCGATCGACTCCCGCCATCTGGCAGGCACCTCATGACGCCTGGGGAGTCCATCAGTTTTTTACTTTTTTTCCTGGAATGCTTCTGCCCGTCTCCGGGCAAATCAGGCAAATCACGAGGAGGACTTGGCGCAGTCATCCGCCGATCAGTGCATGATGATTTCCCTTGGTCTGTCTTCATTTCTGAAGGAACCCATGTTGAAAAGAATGCCTGCCGCCGTCTCGTAATCCTTCCGGTTCTTCGCTTTTCTGACGTTACGGACCAGGCGTTCATTTTCCGGGAACAAGGTGCCCCAGTAGGACCAGAGCTCCTTCATGCGCCCGAGGACCGGTGTGATGCCGGACATCTCCTCGAGATAGCCCTGGTAGATCGCGTCGTGAAAAGCCCGCAGCTCCTCGCGCGTCAGCTTCTCACCGCCACGAATCTCCCGGGCCAGCGCGGGATTCCGGATCAGGCCGCGCCCCAGCATGACGCCCGCGGTCTCCGGATACCGGGAAATGAACCCATCGAAATCCTCCCGCGAAAAGATATTCCCGTTGAAGCTCACAGGCATCCGGCAGTCCTCGTAAGCCTTCCGGAAAGCCTCCATTCTCGGCTCGCCCCTGTAGAGGTCCTGGAGGGTCCGCGCGTGTATGATCAGCTCCGCGACCGGGTAGCGATTGTACAGCTCGGTCAGCGCTTCCATCTCCTGCGGCTCCGCGATGCCCAGCCTGGTCTTGACCGTGATCCGAAGGTCCGGCAGGTCGGCCAGCCCTTCAAAAATGCCATCAAGCAGGCCCTGCAGGGCCTCCGAATCGCCGAGCAGCCCTGCGCCCTTCTTCTTGGTAGTCACCGTCGGCGAAGGACAGCCCAGGTTCAGGTTGATCTCGTCGTACCCCAGCGCCGCTATCTCCCGGGCGCCCCACACAAAGTCTGCCGGATTCTTCGTCAGGATCTGGGGCACGGAGACCATGCCCGCATTGACCGACGGCGACATATCCCGGATTTCCTTCTGCTTGAAGGTGTGGCTCTCATGGACAGCGATAAAGGGCAGGTAATAGCGGTCTATTCCGGAAAAAAGAGCCCGGTGGGCCTTCCGGAAGACGCCGGTCGTGAGCCCTTCCATGGGCGCCGCATAGATCTGTGTCATGGGTTTCCTTTCCTTTGTGTTTTTTCTCCAGGCGATGTGTCGATTTTATCACATCCGCCAGGGGATTTAAACCGCCCAAAGAGAAAAATGAGGACCGCCAGGTCATCGCGCCGTCCGGGACTCCCATCGACAGTTCAGCACCGCTGCCACATTCTCCTCGCACACGCAAAAAACGGTTTCCCCTCCGGCTTGACCGGACAGAGCCAATCCTTAATCTTCCTAAGACACACGCAAAAAGCGGTCCCTCTCCGGCATGACCGGACAGAGGAACCGCCCCATAACACTTTCTTCAATATATAAACTCAACTCCGGTTGCTCAGTCCTCCAGGGCCTCCGGCTTCTCCACCTCGTAATCGCTGTAGGCCGGAAGCTCAGCGGCATTGCCAGACATGTCCTCCGTCGAATA